>CANRBN010000049.1 GCA_947628865.1 uncultured Gemmiger sp. | reverse complement strand
GAGGGGCGCAGGCGGACTGGCGCAGCCAGCTTAGCCGAGCCCCTCTTTTGCAGCGTGTCGAGTTTCTCGACACGCTGTGCGGCGGGCCTTTGACAAGGCCCGCCGTTCATGCTATGCTGGAACAAACAGAAAGGGGAGGGGGGACGGCCCGTGGATGCCCGGCGCTACCGGCAGCGGATGGACTGGTTCAACGCCCGTCCCCGCGCCAAAGCGGCGCTCAAGATCGCCGGCGCCGGCGCGGTGGCGGCGGTCTACGCCGCCTACATCGGCGCCCTTTTGTGGCTGGCCGCGGCGCGCGCGCCGCGCTTTTGGGCCGCCCTGTGCGTGCCGGCGGCGGCCTTTCTGCTCGGCACCGCGCTGCGCGCCGGTATCGACCGCCCGCGCCCCTACACGGCGCTCGGCACGGCGCCGCTGTTCCCCAAGGCGGAGCGGGGCAAAAGCATGCCCAGCCGCCACTGCTTCTGCGCCGCCGCCATCGCCGTCACGCTGGGGGCATGCGCCGCGCCGCCGCTGGGCGCCGTGCTCGGCGTTCTGGCGGTGCTCATCGCCGCCGCCCGGGTGCTCGCCGGCGTACACTACCTCAGCGATGTGCTGGCCGGCCTCGCGTTCGGCGTGGGCATCGCGGTGCTGGGCCTGTGGGCGTTCTCGTTCGTGGCCGTGCCGCTCTAGGGCCGAAGCTCAGCGGATGAAATTCGTCCAGGCGCCGCGCTCGGCGGCGGGCGGCTCGATGCCCGCGGCCTTGCCGGCCTCGATGCATTTGAGCATCCACGCCATGTTGCGCCCGAGGTTGCGCATGATCTGCAGCCCCTCCTCGTCCAGCGGCACCTGCTCCGCCGCGCTGCCGTGCACCATCGGCCAATAGGTCGAGGAGATCAGCGGCATCTCAAAAAACTGCGGCACCTTCTCCATCGCCTCCAGCGCCGTGGTGGTGCCGGCGCGGCGCGCGCTGGTCACGATGGCCGCCGGCTTGTGGCGCAGGTACTGCCCGCCGCTCCACGCCAGCCGGTGCAGAAAGCCCAGCATGCTCGCCGCCGCCGTGGCGTAGTGCACCGGCGCGCCGAACACGAACGCGTCGGCCCTGTCGGCCAGCGGCAGCACGTCCGCCGGCGGCCCGCCGAACACGCATCTGCCGGCCTTTGCGCAGCCGCCGCAGCCCACGCACCCGCCGACCGGCGCCGCTCCGATGTGAAAGATCTGTGTCTCGATGCCCGCCTCGTTGAGGGGCTTTGCCACCTCGCACAGCGCGGTATAGGTGCAGCCCTCCCTGTGCGGGCTGCCGTTGATAAGCAGAACATTCATAGCCGTAGCCTCCTTTTGCCTCATTCTACCATACGCGCCGGCACTTTGTAAATCCACAGAAAAAAAGGGGAGTGCCCCATGCCAAAATTGAGCGAGGACGAAGCCGCGCGCCTGCAAACGCTTTTGCGGGGCGTCGCCGACCACCCCGAGGTGCAAAAGATGCGGGACTATACCCAGCATGGCCGCGTCACCACCTACGAGCACTGCGCCCGCGTGGCTGCGCTGAGCTATTGGCTCGCCCGCCGCCTGCGCCTCAAGGTCGATGAGCAGAGCCTTGTGCGCGGCGCCTTCCTGCACGATTTTTATCTCTATGACTGGCACGACTGCGCCGCCATCACCCGCCTGCACGGCTTCACCCACCCCGCCGCGGCGCTCGAAAACGCGCAGAAATGGTTCCCCCTCAACGCCACCGAGCGGGACATCATCCAAAGCCACATGTGGCCCCTCACGCTCACGCGCCTGCCGCACCGGCGTGAGAGCGTGCTCGTCTGCCTTGCCGACAAGCTCTGCTCCCTGCACGAGACCTTTTGCCGGCGATGAGCTGAAAAACAGCTAAAATTTATTGAAAAACAATAAAAACCACTTGCAAAACGATAATGCCTGTGTTATACTGGCGCCATACCACAAAACCGAAAGGGGTTTTTGCGTATGGCGCCGAAATGTTTGGATAAGGTCTGGAACGAACAGCGCAGCCTGCTCCTGACCGATGTGCTCGTCCTGCTCATCGCCGCCGCGTGTGCGGTGGCCTGCGTGTGCGGGCCGCACATCGTGGGCTACGTCATCCGCGAGCGCCCGCTCAACGTGAACGGCCCGGCGGTGGGCGCGGCGCTGCTCGTCATCGGGTACGTCTGCGCGGCGCTGGCGTTCTGGATGCTGTACAATCTGCATCGCTTTCTGCGCCGGCTCAAGGCGGAGCAGGTGTTCGTGCCGGAAAACGTCACGGCGCTGCGGCATATCAGCTGGAGCTGCGCGCTGGCGGCGGCGCTGTGCCTGCTCACCGGCGTCGTTGTGTATCTGCCGTACGCGTTCATCGGCGTGGCGGCGGGGTTCATGGCGCTCATCGTGCGGGCGATCAAAAACGCCTTCGCGCAGGCCGTCCGCATGAAAAACGAGCTGGACTACACCGTCTGAAAGGGGGAAAGCCGCGTGCCCATCACCGTCAATCTCGATATCATGATGGCCCGCCGCCGCATCGGCGCCGGCGAGCTGGCCGAGCGCGTGGGCATCACCCCCGCGAACCTGAGCATCCTCAAAAACAACAAGGCGCGGGCCGTGCGCTTTTCAACGCTCGAGGCGCTGTGCAAGGCGCTGGACTGCCAGCCCGCCGACCTGCTCGAATACACCCCGGGCCCCGATGACGGCGGCCCCGAAGCACCGTGACACAAAACAACTGCATATAAGGAGGGCATTTTCCATGTCAGCCACACGCAAAGAGGGCGAGACCCGCCCCCTGCGCGAAAGCGCACCCATTCAACAGCCCCAAACGCCCGCCCGGTCGCAAAGCACCGTGCCGGTCTATGCGGCACCCGAAGCGCCGCCGGCCCCGGCGCCGCTGCCCGGGGCGTTCCTCCAAGCGGCGCTGTACAGCTTTCTGCCGGCCTGGCTCTATGTGCGCTACATCCTCTTCATCGGCGTGTACGCCGGCTGGGGCCTGCCGCTGTTCACGGCGCTCTACATCGCCGGGGTGGAGATGCTCGCCGGCGCGCTGCGGCGCCGGGGCAGCAAAGAAAGTGTGTTCTGGGCCGTGTGCTGGGCGCTGCTCAGCGTCTTTATGGTGCTGTGGGGCGCGCAGCCCGGCGGGCTCGGCATGTGGCAGATGCTCGCGTGGCACCTGTTCGCCGTCTGGTACACGCTGGCGCGCTGCGGCATGCTGGCCGCGGGGCACAGCGGTCTCCTCGTCTGGCTGGATGCGCTGGCCGGCCTGCTCACACTGCCGTTCGGCAATTTCTTCCTGCGCGGCAGGGCGCTGTGGCAGGGCGCGCGCGGCCTTGCGCGCCGCCGTGCCCAGGACACCGCCGCCGGCAAAAGGCGCCTTGCCACCGTTTTGCTCAGCGTGGCGCTGGCCTGCCTGCTGTGCGCCGTCGCGTGGGGGCAGCTGGCCGCCGCCGACGAGCACTTTGCCCGGCTCGGCGACACGCTGTTCGCCTGGCTCGACCGCCTGCCGCGCTGGCGCTTCGGGCCGAACCTGCTCTACTTTATCCTCTCGCTGCCGGTCGGCGCGTGGCTGTACGGCCTTGCCGCCGGCGGGCTCAGGCGGGAGCGACCGCCCGTCAGCGCGCAGACGCTGTTTGACCGGTTGGCGCCGTGGCAAAAGCTGCCGCCCTTTACCCTGTACCTGACGCTGGGCGTGCTGTGCGGTGTCTACGCGCTGTTTTTTGCCGTGCAGGTACACACCTTCTACGCCTTTGGCCGCGCGGGCCTTGTGAGCGGCGCGGAGGTCAGCGGCTTTGCCGTCAACGGCTTCTGGGAGCTGTGCCGGGTGCTGCTGCTCGACTTTGCCGTGCTGGCCGGCGTCCGCTTTTTTGGCCCGCGGCTGCTCCAAAAGCGCCCGGTCAGGGCGCTGAGCGCGGTGTTCTGCGTGTTCGGGCTGGGCTTTGCGGCGCTGGCCGCCGCCAAGCTGGGGCTGTATATCCGCCTCTACGGCTTTACACCGCGGCGCGTCATCAGCGGGTGGTTTTTGTGCGTGCTGGCCGTTTGGGCGGTGCTGGCGCTGCTCTGGGTGCTGGGCGCGCGGGTGCCGCTGGGCCATGCGCGGCTGGGGCTGTTCGTGTTCGCGGCGGCGTTCGTGGTGCTGGCGGGCGCCAACCTGCAGCAGCGCATCGTGCGCGCCAACATCGACCGCTGGGCCGCCGGCGCCGATGCCGAGCTCGACACCGCCGTCCTGGCCGACTGCGGCGTCGGCACCTGGAGCGATGAGCGCGATGCGGTCC
Organism: uncultured Gemmiger sp.; assembly: GCA_947628865.1. Classification (GTDB taxonomy): domain Bacteria; phylum Bacillota; class Clostridia; order Oscillospirales; family Ruminococcaceae; genus Gemmiger. The sequence continues at coordinate 7,402 of CANRBN010000049.1, read as the reverse complement.
AGAACCAAAAGCAGGCGCTCTACGCGCAGTGGCTGCTCGAGGCCGGCTGGTTCGAGGGCCGCCCGGCGGGCGACGTGCGCGGGCTCTACGCCTTTGACCTTGACAGCGCCATGGCGCCCGGCAGCCACAGCGTGGTCGTCTTTCTGGACGGCAGCACCGCGCTGCAGCTGTCTTTCGCCGACGGCGTCTGCACCGGCGCCGCGCTGGCTCCCGGGCGCGCCCCGTATGCCGGCAGCCCCGAGGCCGCCGAGGTCTTTTGAAGCGGCACGGTTCTTCCTCAAACGCGGCGCCCTGCCATGGCAGGGCGTCTCTTTTGCAAGATTTTACAAATCCTGCCCCCCTGTTTGTTGTATTTTTTTCGACAAAATGCTACGATATTGGCAGAATACACCGCGCGCGGGTATGCCCGCCGGCGCATCCACATACACTATTCTGAACCCATCCCGCGCAAGAGGGGAGGCCCCGCCCGTGAACGATCAGCAGCCCGACCGCCCGTACCGCGCCGCCGGCGCGCCGCGGCCCGCCCGCAGGCCCCGGCGCCGCTATACGAAACGCCAGGTGCGGCGCAACCGCATCCTGGCGGGCGTGATCCTGGCGCTCTGCCTGGCGCTCGTCGCCGGGCTGGTCTGGCTGCTGTTTTTCCGCCCGCGCGAGAGCGGCCCCACCGAGCCGGACACCTTTGATTTCGGCACCGCCGCCGCCCCCTGGGCCAAAAACGAGAACGGCATCTTCTACTCCTCCGACGGCGCCCCCGTCGCCGAGGCGGTGCTCAAGGGCATCGACGTCTCCAAATACCAGGGCGAGGTCGACTGGGAAAAGGCCAAGGCCGCCGGCATCGACTTTGCCATCCTGCGCTGCGGCTTTGGCAGCGAGTGGAACGGCGAGGGCGACCCCGCCGCCTACACGCAGGACGATGAGCAGTGGCGCCGCAACGCCGACGAGTGCACGCGCCTGGGCATCCCGTTCGGCGCCTACCTCTACTCCTACGCCACCACCGAGGAGCGCGCCCGCCGCGAGGCCGACCACGTCGCCCGGCTGCTCGGCCTCGTCGCGCCGGAGGATCCCGCCCTGGGCGATTACACCGCCGCGCCCTACAGGCTCGCCTACCCGGTCTTTTACGATCTGGAGGACGCCTCCATCACCGACCTGTTCCCGCAGGAGGCCGCCGCGCTCACCGCCGCGTTCTTCGACCAGCTCGAAAGCCACGGCTACACCGGCGAGCAGGGCATCTACGCCTCGCTCAACTGGGTGCGCGGGCGGCTGCAGGATCCCGGCTTTGATGAGTGGCGCGACAATTTCTGGATCGCCCGCTTCAATGACCGCCTTGGCTGCAACGGCCCCTGCCGCATCTGGCAGACGAGCTACACCGAGCCCGGCGCCGCCTACGGCGTGCAGAGCGATACGGTGGACGTCGACCTCGTCCTCGACCCGCTGCGCATCACCGGCATGGCCGAAGCGGACGGCAGCCCCGCGCCGCGCTTTGCCGCCGATACCTGGTCGAACGAGCTGTGGCTGCCCGCCGCCAAGGCCACGGCCACGCTGGTCGCCGAGGGCCCGGCCCTGCCCGCCCCAGCCGAGGGCGAGGAGCCCCGCACGGGCCCGGAGCTTTTCTGGCGCTCGAGCGATGAGAGCGTCGCCACCGTCGACAACACCGGCCTTGTGCGCGCGGTGGGGGAGGGCGCGTGCACCGTCACCGTCACGCGGGCGGACGGGCGCCTCTCGGCCACATGCACCGTGCGCGTCGGCGCCGTCACGGTGCCGGTCTACGCCACCGGCGCGCTCGGCGGCGTGACCGGGGCGGGCGATGTCTCGCTGGCCGACGCGGCGGCCCTGGCGGCCGAGCCCGAGGCCATCCTGCTCGACGCCGGAGGCAGCCTGCAGGGCACCGCCGCCGCCAGCCTGACCGGCGGCATGGATATGATGGAGAGCTTTTCCGATGCCGGCTATGACCTGCAGGCGCTGGCCGGGCAGGATCTCGCGTTCGGCGTCAGCCGCCTGCGCGCCGACCTGGCCGCCGCCAGCGGGCCGACGCTCGCAGCTGATCTGCGCGCGGCGGACGGCACGGCGCTCCTCCACCGTGCCAAAAGCTGGAACAACAACCGCATCACGAACGGCATGCATTACGTCTTGCAGCGCGCCGGGCACACGGTCGGCTTTTTCGCCCTCGCCGATACCGGGCCGGATTTTGGCCGGTATGCCGTCGTCAATGAGGAGGCGCCCCTCGCCGCCGACGCGGCGCGCACCGCGGGCGAGCAGGTGGCCGCGCTCCGGGCTGCCGGCGCCGAGGCCATCGTCTGCATCCTGCCGCCCACCTCCGCGCCCGGCGCCTACAGCGCGCTGTATGGCACCCTCAAGGAGCTCGGCGTCACCGCCGCCATCGACGCGAGCCTTGCCGTCGGCGCGGCCCCGCAAAGCCCGCTGCCGGTGCTGCCGGCGGGCACCGGCCTTGGCTATGTGGCGCAGCTCGATCTGATCTTTGCCGCCGACGGCGGCATCTCTGCCGTGCCGGGCGCGGTCAGCGCCGCCGCCCTCACCGCGGCCCGCGGCGATGACGATGTCTGGACGGACCGGCGCGCCGACGCCTACGACAGCGCCGCCCGCGCGCTGGCCAAAAACATGGCCGAAAACGACGAGCTCATGCAAAAAACGCTGTTCACGTTCGCCGCTCCCGACGGGGAGCGCACCGTCAGCTTCGGCAACTATATCGCCGGATTGTATGAGACATGGGCCCAAAACGACGCCGCCAACTGGGGCATCGACGCCGCCACGCCGCTCTGCGCGCTGGCCGGCGGCGTGCGTGCGCCGGAGGCCGGCGCGGTCAGCCGCGCCGCGCTGCTGGCGGCCCTGCCCACCGGCGCGCGCGTGCAGCTCGTCAGGACTACCGCCGGCGCCTGCCAGGCGCTCGTCGACGGCGGCACCGTCAGCGAGACCTACCTTGCCTCCCTGACCGAGAGCACCCTCGCCGACGCCGGCGAGGCCGTCGCCCTCATCACCGATACCGCCACCCTGCGCCAGCTCGGTGAGGAGAACTATACCGTCCTGCGCGATTACGGCGACGTTTTCTGGCGCGTGCGCATGGCCATCAACGATGCCACCGGCGGCTTCGACACGCCGTTCACGCTGCCCGCCGCCCCGCAGACCGGCGCCGGACGCCGCTGAGACACCAAAGGAGGGTAAAAACGATGGAACTGCAATTTTTGGGCGCCGCGCGCGAGGTGACCGGCAGCTGCATGCTGCTCACCGCCGCCGGGCACCGGCTGCTCATCGACTGCGGCATGGAGCAGGGCAAAGACCTTTATGAGAACGCGCCCCTGCCCATCGCCCCCGGCGAGGCGGACGCGCTGTTCATCACCCACGCCCACGTCGACCACACGGGCCGCGTGCCGTACTTATACAAAAACGGCTTCCGCGGGCCCATCTATGCGACCGACGCCACGATGGATCTGTGCGGCATCATGCTCGAGGATTCCGCCCACATCCAGGAGCAGGATGCCGAATACAAAAACCGCAAGAACCAGCGCAGCGGCGCCCCGCTCGTCGAGCCGGACTACACCGTCGAGGACGCGCGCGCCGTGCTCGGGCAGTTCAAGGCCCTGCCCTACGATGCCTGGCACGCGGTGCTGCCCGGCATCGAGGCGCGCTTCACCGACGTCGGCCACCTGCTGGGCAGCGCCAGCCTGACCCTGCGCGTGACCGAAAACGGCCATACCGAGACCATCGTCTTTTCCGGCGATATCGGCAACACCGGCATCCCGCTCCTGCGTGACCCCGTCTATCTCGACACCGCCGACTACGTCGTCATGGAATCCACCTACGGCGACCGCACCCACGGCCCCCGCCCCGACCACGTCCGGGAGCTCGCGGGCATCACCCAGCGCACGCTCGACCGCGGCGGCAACGTCGTCATCCCCAGCTTTGCCGTGGGCCGCACGCAGGAGCTGCTCTACTTTTACCGCCAGATCAAGGCCGAGGGCCTCGTCCACGGGCACGAGGGCTTCCCCGTCTATGTCGACAGCCCGCTCGCCAACCGCTCCACCACCATCTTCCGCGAAAACTTCAGCGAATGCTATGACGAGGACGCGCTCGCCCTCATCCAGGCCGGCGAGAACCCGCTGCAATTCCCCGGCCTGCGCATCAGCGAGACGGCGGAGGATTCCAAGGCCCTCAACACCGACAAAACGCCCAAGGTCATCATCTCGGCCTCCGGCATGTGCGATGCGGGCCGCATCCGCCACCATCTCAAGTACAACCTCTGGCGCAAAGAATCCACCGTGCTCTTCGTCGGCTATCAGGCCGCCGGCAGCCTCGGTCGCCAGCTCGTCGAGGGCGCCAGGGAGGTCAAGCTCTTCGGCGAGCCCGTCGCCGTCAAGGCCGAGATCGCGCAGCTGAACGGCCTGTCCGGCCACGCCGACCGCGACGGGCTGCAAAAATGGATCGACCATTTTGCCCCAAAGCCCCGCCATGTGTTCGTCAACCACGGCGACGACGAGGTCGCCGCCGCCTGGGCCGAGCATCTCAAGGCGCAGGGCCATGCCGCCGAGGCGCCCTACAACGGCGCCGTCTACCGCCTCGCGCAGGGCCGCGTCGAGTGCCTCGCCGTCGGCAACACCCGCCGCATCCAAAAGGGCGCGGGCGGGCCGCAGCAGCAGCGCGCCGGCCAGACCTGGGAGCGGCTGTACAACATGGGCAGGCGCCTGCTCGCCGTCATCGAGCGCAACCGCGGCGGCGCCAACAAGGACCTTGCCAAATTCGCCGACCAGGTCGCCTCTTTGTGCGACAAATGGGATCGCTGAGGCACAGCAAAACCCGCCGCCCGGCTTGCATGCCGGACGGTTCAGACTGTCGAAAAAGGTGTTTTCTGAATCCATCGGCCTCGGCTGACATGTGCAGACGAGGACGATACCTCTAGAGCAAAAAATGCCGTTCGAGTCGCCTTTAGGCATGAGAACGGCATTTTTTGCGACGGGGTGTGTCCAAGAGAGGGGCGCAGGCGGACTGGCGCAGCCAGCTTAGCCGAGCCCCTCTTTTGCAGCGTGTCGAGTTTCTCGACACGCTGCGCCGCCCGACTTGCATGCCGGGCGGTTTTCGGTTACAATAGGGCGGGAACCCGCAGAAAGGGGGCGTGCGGCCATGTGGCACCCCATCAAACATTTCAGGACCATCCACCATCACAAGATGCTCGTGCTGCGGCACTGCTTCCGATGCGGGCTGTACTGGCAGGGCCTCACGCACGATCTGAGCAAGCTGGCCCCCGTCGAATTCCTGCCCGGCGCCAAATACTGGTGCGGCACCCGAAGCCCCAACGACGGCCAGCGCCGCACCGAGGGCGTGAGCACCGCCTGGCTGCACCACAAGGGCCGCAACAAGCACCATCTTGAATACTGGATCGATTACGATGTCACCGGCAGCGGCATCATGGCCGGCATGAAGATGCCCAACAAATACCTGGCCGAGATGGTCTGCGACCGCATCGCCGCCAGCAAGAATTACCTCGGCGACAGGTACACCGACGCGGCCTCCTGGGAATATTACGAGCGCAGCAAAAAGCACTATCTGCTCCATCCCGAGACCCGCGCCGAGCTGGAGCGCTGCCTGGAGATCCTGCGCGATCAGGGCGAGGACGCCTGCTTTGCCCACATCCGCACCCACCTGCTGGGCAAAAAACGCTGACAAAACGGGGGAACACCGTGAACATCTATCTCGACATGTTTTTGACCTTTGCCCGCGTCGGCGTGTGCACGTTCGGCGGCGGCTACGCCATGCTGCCCATCCTGCAGCGCGAGGTGGTCGAAAAAAAGCATTGGGCCACCGATGAGCAGCTCACCGATTACTTCGCCATCGGCCAGTGTACGCCCGGCATCATCGCCGTCAACACCGCCACCTTTGTGGGCCACCGGCACAGGGGCGCGGCGGGCGGCATCGTCGCCACGCTGGGGCTCGTGTCCCCCTCGCTCGTCATCATCATGGTCATCGCGGCGTTCCTTTCCAATTTTGCCGGCATCCCGCTCGTGCAGCACGCGCTGGGCGGCGTCAACGCGGCCGTGGTGGCGCTCATCGCCTCCAGTGTGATGAAGCTCGGCCGTTCCGCGCTCAAAAACAAAACGGCGTGGTGCATCTTCCTCGCCGTGCTGGCGCTGGCCGGGGCGGGCAGCTTTTTGGCGCTGCCCACACAGCTGTGGTGGGGCAGGGCTCTCGACGCCCTGCTCTCGCCGGCGCCGCTCATCGTGGCGGCGGGGCTCGCGGGCTTTCTGCTCTACCGCCCGGGGCCGAAAGGGGGCGCTGACGAATGACCCTCCTGCGCCTGTTTTTTGAGTTCTTCAAGACCGGCCTCTTCGCCGTGGGCGGCGGGCTCGCCACCGTCCCGTTCCTGCGGGAGATGGGCGCCGCCACCGGCTGGTTCACGGATGCCGACCTCACCACCATGATCGCCGTGTCGGAATCCACCCCCGGGCCCATGGGCGTCAATATGGCCACCTACGTCGGCTTCCACATCGCCGGCGTGCCGGGGGCGGTGCTCGCCACGCTGGGGCTCATCACGCCGTCGATCATCGTCATCCTCATCATCGCCGGCTTCCTCGAAAAATTCCGCACCTCCCGCACCGTCGAGGCGGTGTTCCGCGGCCTGCGCCCGGCATCGGTGGCGCTCATCGCGGTGGCGGGGCTGAGCGTCGCCAAAAGCGTGCTGCTCCGCGCGGCGCCGGACGGCGCGCCGCCGCTGCGCTGGCAGGCTGCCCTGCTGTGCGCCGCGGTGTTCGCCTGCCTGCAAAGCAAGGCGCTCAAAAAGCTGCACCCCATCGTCTTCATCGCCGCCGCCGCCGTTCTGGGCGCCGTGTTCGGGCTGTAAAATCGCACAGAAAAAGGTGTTTTCTGAATCCATCGACCTCGGCTGACATGAGCAGACGAGGGCGATACCACTGGTGTCTTTAGACGCAAAGGGAGCCCCCAGTTATACTGGGGGGCAATAAAAAGCTTTAGCGAGAAAAAACCTCCGAGTATAATGGTAAAGGTTTGACAGCCGCATTACCAAAATACAAGGAGGTTTTTCAGCGATGAGAAATGAAGTAAAAAGCAGTGCGCATTCAAAATGGAGATGTCAATATCATATAGTCTTTGCACCGAAGTATAGGCGAAAAGCAATATATGGACAGATGAAAAAGGATATCGGAGAGATTCTCAGGAAATTGTGCGAACAAAAGGGTGTGGAAATCATAGAGGCAGAGGCATGCCCGGATCACATCCATATGCTGGTAAGTATCCCACCGCATCTGAGTGTATCACAATTCATGGGATTTCTCAAGGGAAAAAGCAGCCTGCTGATATTCGACAGTGTTAAGCTACAATAGATATTGGACAATTCATAAAAAGGAAAAGAAGGAACCAGCCAAATCGGATATAGTTGAGT
>CANRBN010000048.1 GCA_947628865.1 uncultured Gemmiger sp. | reverse complement strand
ACCGCCCTGCGGGCGCTGGCGGCGGAGCGGGGAGCGGGGGCCCTTGGGCCGTATGTCCCGCCCGCCGCGCTGCCCCTCTACGAGCGGGCCGCCGGCCAGCTGCCCGACCCCGTCCGGGTCTCGACCGCCATCCTCGCCCGCCTGCGCGGCCAAACGCCGCAACAGCTGGCCGGGGTGCGCGGCGTGCGCGAGGGCCTCGAACACCGCCTGGCCGCCGCCGTACAGGGCAGCGCCACGCTCTCAGAGCTCTACGAAAGCCTTGCCGCCAAGCGCTACCCGCACGCACGGCTGCGGCGCCTCGTGCTGGATGCCGCCCTCGGCGTGCCGGCGGCGCTCCAAAACGCGCGCGCGCCGTATCTGCACCTGCTGGGCGCCAGAAGGGCCGCGCTGCCGCTGCTCAGGAACGCGGCGCTGCCCGCCGGCACCTCGCTGGCCGACCTTGCCAAAACCGGCCCCGCCGCGCAGCGGATGGCGTCGCTGCACGCCGCCGCCGTCGACCTCGCGGCCCTTTGCCGCCAAACGCCCGCCCCCGCGGGCCTTGCTTTCACGCAAAAACCTGTCATCCTGTAAAGGGGGTGCCCCGTGCCGCAGAACCGTTTTTGGCCCGTCGATGCCCTGCGCGGGCTGGCGCTGGCCAACATGCTCGTCTACCATTTTCTGTATGACTGGGTGTATGTGTTCGGCCTGCCCGCCGCCTGGTACGATATCACCGCGCCCGGCGTCCACGCCTGGCAGCAGTACATCTGCTGGAGCTTTCTCCTGCTCTCCGGCTACAGCTGGCATTTCGCGCGCCGTCCGCTCAAAAACGGGCTCACCGTGGCCGGCTGCGCGGCGGTGCTCACCGTCGTTACCGCCCTCGTCACGCCCGGGCAGGCCATCTGGTGGGGCGTTTTGCACCTGAACGCCTGTGCCGTGCTGCTGACCTGGGCGCTGCAAAAGCCGCTCGGCAAGGTGCCGCCCGCCGCGGGGCTCGGCGTGTGCGCCGCGCTGTTCGCGCTGACGGATCAGCTGCCCTACGGCTGGCTCGGGTTTGAGCGCTGGCGCCTCGCGGCGCTGCCGACGGGGCTCTACCGTGCCAATGTATTCTGGCTCGGCCTGCCCGACCCTGCGCGCTTCTCCTCGGCCGATTACTTCCCGCTTTTGCCGTGGCTGTTTTTGTTCTGGTGCGGCTTTTTCGCGGCGCGGCTGCTGCCCGCGCCGCGCCGCGGCGCCGCCCCGGCGGCGCTGCGCCCACTGTGCTGCCTGGGCCGGCACACGCTGCTCGTGTACATGCTGCACCAGCCGCTGCTGTACGGCGGGCTGCTGGCGGCGCGGGCGGCGGGCCTGCTTTGAAAAACCGTTCTCGTTTTGTGTCAAAAAGTGTGGTTTTGTGCAAAATCCAGGTGTTTTTTGGTAGTCCTGCACGGGATTTGCGGCCCTTGTTTTCAAATTTTTTGTAAAATTTGCCCGTCATCCGCAAAAAAAGGATTGACACGGCAGTCCAATGTATAGTATAATCGCCCTTGTACCGGGCGTGTTGGCGACCGGTGACACCCCTTAAGGACAAAGGGAGGGAAGAAAGATGTCGGAGATCCGCGTCAAAGAGGGCGAATCGCTGGAAAGCGCCCTGCGCCGTTTCAAGCGCAGCACCGCACGCAGCGGCGTCCTTGCGGAGGTTCGCAAGCGCGAAGCTTACGAAAAGCCTTCCGTCCGCCGCAAGAAAAAGTCTGAAGCTGCCCGCAAGCGCAAGTACAAGTAAACCGAACAGCTTGGCCGGCCCGCCTTGCGGGCCGGCTTTTTGCACGGCAAGGAGTGTGTTCCCGGTGTCCCTTACGCCCGAGATCATCTTTAAAAACGTCGAGGCCATCGCCCCCGACTGGCTGCGGGAGCAGGGCATCACGGCGCTGGTGCTGGATGTCGACAATACCCTCACCGGCGAGGACAGCCAGCGGCTCGATGCCTCGGTGCAGGCGTGGCTCGGCGCCGTGCGCGCCGCCGGCATCAGCCTGACCATCCTCTCCAACAACACGGCGCGGCGCGTGCGCCCCTTTGCCGAGCGGATCGGCCTCGCCTTTGTGGCGCTGGCCTGCAAGCCGCTGCCCGTCGGGCTGTTCGCGGCGCGGCGGCGCCTGGGCGTGGAGCGCCGGCAGATGGCCGTCGTCGGCGACCAGATCTTCACCGACCGGATGGCCGCCGCGCTGTACGGCGTGCGCTGCCTGCTCGTGGAGCCGCGCGGGGCGGACAAAAACGCCGGCGTGCGCTTCAAACGCCGCTTGGAGCGGCGCTACATCCAAGACTATTACGAGAAAGGCGGCACCCTGCATGTGTGACGGCCCCAAATTCGGCACGGCGGGCCTCTCCCAAAGCTACCACGCGCTCGGCATCAGCGGCTTTGCGCCGCAGGCATTGGCCGACTACACCGCCTCGTTCGGCCTTGACGCCTTTGAGTATCAGTGCGGGCGCGGCGTGCGTCTGGCGCCGGACAAGGCAGCCGCGCTCGGCGCCGCCTGCGCCGAAAAGGGCATCGAGCTCTCGGTGCACGCGCCCTACTACATCAGCATGAGCAGCATGGAGGAGGACAAGCGCCTGCACAGCGTCGACTATCTGCTCCAGTCCTGCGCGCTGGTCAAGGCGCTGGGCGGGCGGCGCGTGGTGTTCCACGCCGGCAGCTGCGGCAGGCAGAGCCGGGAGGCCGCGCTCGAGAAGGCGCTCGACACCATGGCCCGCGCGCAGAAGGCCGTGGATGCCGCCGGCTTTGGTGACTGCATCCTCTGCCCCGAGACGATGGGCAAGGTCAACCAGCTCGGCGACCTTGACGAGGTGCTCGCGCTGTGCGGCGTCGACGCGCGCATCACCCCCTGCATCGACTTCGGGCACCTGTACGCCCGCACGCAGGGCGGCATCACGGGCCGCGCGGACTACGAGGCCATCCTCGACCGCATGGCGGCGGTGCTGGGCGACGCGCGCGCGCGGCGCTTCCACGCGCATTTTTCCCGCATCGCCTACACGGCCGGCGGCGAAAAATGCCACCTGACCTTTGCCGATACCCAGTACGGCCCGCCGCACGCGCCGCTGCTCGCGCTCCTGCGCGAGCGCGGCCTTGCCCCCGTCATCATCTGTGAATCCGACGGCACCCAGGCCGAGGATGCGCGGACGATGGCGCGCCTCTTTGCCGCGCTGCCGGCGCCGGTGCCGGCGTAAGGCGCAAATTCCGCCCAAAATGTCAAAAAAGCAGGGCGGCGGTACTTGCAATGTGCGCCCGTTTACGGTAAAATAACAACAGCTATGGCAACCACTTTTGTGTAAAAGGAGCTATCTTTATGATTTCAGCAGGCGAGTTCCGCAACGGCGTCACCTTTGAGCAGGACGGCCAGGTGCTCCAGGTCGTGGAGTTCCAGCACGTCAAGCCCGGCAAGGGCGCGGCGTTCGTGCGCACCAAGACCAAGAACGTCATCACCGGCTCGGTCGTCGAGACCAGCTACAACCCCACCGCCAAGTTCCCGCAGGCTTTCATCGAGCGCCGCGAGGTCATGTATTCCTACGCCGACGGCGACCTCTACCATTTTATGGACAACGAGACCTATGAGGATATCCCCGTCTCCGCCGCCGACGTGCCGGAGAACTTCAAGTTCTGCAAGGAGAACGAGATCTGCAAGCTGCTCTCCTACAAGGGCAAGGTGTTCGGCGTCGAGATCCCCAACTTCATCGAGCTGACCATCACCAAGACCGAGCCGGGCTTCAAGGGCAACACCGCCACCAACACCCTCAAGCCCGCCATCCTCGAGACCGGCGCCGAGGTCCGCGTGCCGCTCTTCCTCAACGAGGGCGAGGTCATCCGCATCGACACCCGCACCGGCGAGTATATGGAGCGCGTCAACAAGTAAGCAGGCATTCCGCACGCCCGGCCGGCCCTGCCGCGCCGGGCGGCACTGTGCAGACCAACAGAGGGGGAGACAACACAATGGCTATGGATCTCAACGCCCGCGCCGCCTACATCCGCGGCCTGATGAAAGGCATGGAGTTTGACGCCGCCAGCCCCAACGGCAAGGTCATCGCCGCCATGATGGAGCTTCTGGACGAGATGGCCGCCGCCGTCACCGAGCATGACGGCGCGCTCGACGAGCTGGCCGACGAGGTCGCCGCCATCGGCGAGGATCTGGACGACGTCGCCGCCGACCTTTACGGCGAGGACTATGACGATGCCGCCGACGCGCCGGAGGACGAGGCCATGTACGAGGTCACCTGCCCCAACTGCAACACCGTGACCGCCGTCGATGAGCAGACCCTGCTGCGCGAGCAGCTCGTCTGCCCCAAATGCGGCGCCGCCTTTGACATCGAGCTGGAGCCCGCCGAGGAGGAGAAGCCCGACCCCATCTTCGTCCTGCCCGAGCAGATGCGCGACCACTGACGCAATTTTTCGCTTCACGCTGCGCCCCTGTGCCCCAAAAGGGCCGGGGGCCTTTTCCATTTATTACAAATCGGATAAATTTTGGCTTTTTTTGTAAATATTTACGATTTGTTGTTGCAGTGCGCCGAAAACCGTGCTACAATAAACACAATATTTGGTGCAGAATACTTTGCATGGGCCGCAAGGCTTGTGTATCTGCCCGACCGAGGAGGTTTGCACGCATGAAAAGAAAATGCGGTCTGATGCTGGCGCTGCTGCTGGCGCTGGCCTGCCTGTTCGCGACCACGGCGCTGGCCAATGACGTGACCACGACCAACACCAACGCCAACCTGCGCAGCGGCCCCGGCACCCAGTATGAGCGCCTGGCCATCATCCCGTCCGGCACCAATGTGTACATTGAAGAAAAGGACACCGGCAACGGCTGGACCAAGATCGCCTACAACGATCAGGTCGGCTACGTCGTCACGCGCTACCTCGGCAACGGCTCGGTGAGCAGCACCGGCGCGGCCAGCGGCACCTACACCACCACGGCGCGCGTGCACCTGCGCAGCGGCCCCGGCACGACCAACGCCGTCATCCTCACGGTGCCCAAGGGCGCCAGCGTGACGGTCAGCGGCAGCTCCAACGGCTGGGCCTCGGCCAACTACAACGGCACGAGCGGCTATATCGCCACCCAGTACCTGCAGGCCGCCGGCTCCGGCGCCGCCACGGACCCCAACGCCACCGTCACCGGCAACACCGGCGCGGCGGGCAGCGCCTCGGCCGCCACCACGGCAGCCGTCAACCTGCGCGAGGGCCCCTCGACCTCCAACAAGGTCATCATGACGGTGCCCAAGGGCGCCAGCGTGACGGTCAGCAGCACGGCGAACGGCTGGGCCGCCGTCAACTACAGCGGCAAGAGCGGCTACATCTCCACCAAGTACCTCTCGGGCCTCGCCGGCGGCTCGGGCGCGAGCACCGATACGCAGGTCACCACCGCGCGCGTCAACATGCGCAGCGGCCCCGCCACCTCCAACAGCGTCGTGGTCATCATCCCCAAGGGCGCGAGCGTCACCGTCTCGAGCACGTCCAACGGCTGGAGCGCCGTGACCTATAACGGCAAGAGCGGCTATGTCGCCAGCCAGTACCTGAGCGCCTCCGGCACCGCCACAACGAACCCCAACACCACCGTCACCGGCAACACCGGCGCGGCGGGCAGCACTTCCGCCACCACCACGGCAGCCGTCAACCTGCGCGAGGGCCCCTCGACCTCCAACAAGGTCATCATGACGGTGCCTAAAGGTGCCAGCGTGACGGTCAGCAGCACGTCGAACGGCTGGGCCGCCGTCAACTACAGCGGCAAGAGCGGCTACATCTCCACCAAGTACCTCTCGGGCCTCGCCGGCACGGACGGCAGCTCCGCCTCGACCAAAACGGCGACCGCCAACGTGCGCATGCGCAGCGGGCCCGGCACCTCCAACAGCGTCATTCTGACCATCCCCAAGGGCGCGAGCGTCACCGTCTCGAGCACGTCCAACGGTTGGAGCGCCGTGACCTACAGCGGCAAGAGCGGCTATGTCTCCAGCCAGTATCTCAAGTGAGCACCGGCGGCCCCGCCGCCCCCGACCGTATCCGCACAAAACCCTGACGATACATCTTCAAGGAGGTACCCTGTCAACATGAAACGTAAACGCATCACCGTCTTCGCCGCCATGCTGGCGCTGGCCTGCCTGTACGCGACCTCCGCGTTCGCCATGGGCACCGACATCTCGGTCACCAACGCCGCCGTCAACCTGCGCGAGGGCCCCAGCACCCAGTACGCCAAGATCCTCACCATCCCCGCCGGCGAGCGCGTCTACATCGTCGCCGCCGACGTCGGCGGCTGGACGAAGGTCCAATATCAGGACACCGAGGGCTTCGTCTCCACCCAGTACCTCGGCAACAAAAAGAGCCACCCCGCCACCCAGGGCGGCGTGACCAGCGGCAACGCCAACTTCGGCCAGTATGCGACCTCCGCCGCCGTCAACCTGCGCGAGGGCCCCGGCACCAGCTATGCCGTCATGACCGTCGTGCCCGCCGGCGCCAAGGTCGGCGTGACCGACTACGGCAACGGCTGGGCGCATGCGTGGTACGGCAACTATGAGGGCTATGTCGCCATCCAGTACCTGCCCGACCTGCATGATATCCACAGCGGCGACGCCCAGGGCGCGGCCTACACCACGATCTCCGCCGTCAACCTGCGCAAGGGCCGCGGCACCGGCTACGGTGTGATCACCGTCGTGCCCAAGGGCGCCACCGTCAACGTCGAGGACTACGCCTACGGCTGGGCGCACGTCAACTACAACGGCATCGAGGGCTACCTGTACACCGAGTACATCAACGGCCTTGCCTTTGCAGACGCCGGCGGCAACACCGAGGGCGATATGACCTGGTTCCACGGCGAGGACTACTCCGCCGTCTACAACGAGGAATACTACGCCGCCCACAACCCCGATGTGATCGAGGCCTACGGCAACAAGCCCGGCATGCTCATCCAGCACTTTGTCAACTACGGCATCTATGAGGGCCGCCAGGCAAAGGAGGATTTCAATGTCGAGACCTACCGCTCCCAGCACCCAGAGCTCAACGAGCGCTTCGGCGACGACCTGCACTACTACTACCTGTACGCCTGCGGCATCATCGACTGAGCCCTATCCCAAATCGACACACAACAGCGCCCCTCCCGGTTGGGAGGGGCGCTGCAGCGTGTGACGGCAAGGGGGGATGTCATCGCCCGCCGCCGAACAGCCCGCCCAGGCCGCTGAACCAGTCCTGGATGCTCTTGACCCGCTGCTGCAGGTCGGTCACGGCATCGACCAATGCCGGCAGGCGGTTGAGCACGTCGTTCAGGGCGTCCACGTCAAGGGCCGAGATCTTGTCGGCGATCACGGGCAGATCCTGCATGAGGCCCTCGAGATCCTCGTTGTCCAGCGTATCAAGGGATTGCTGCAGCCGCCCGGCCAGCGCGTTCACATCGCTCGTGGTTTGCAGGATCTCGGCGTAGGCGTCGTTCACACGCACCCACAAAAAGGCCACCACACCGCACAAAAGCAGCGCCAGCGCCAGCGTCAGCCAGAAGCGGACGCGCTGCCCGCGCAGCAAAGCGCGGTTCTGCTGATCCTGCAAGCCCAGCTGCGCCTCGATGCGGTCGAGCTGCAATTTCATGTCGGCGGCGGTGATGCGCCCGTCGCCGCTCTCGTCGTCGTGGGCGTGCAGATCCGCCACGCGCACGGTCAGCGCCTCGTCGGTGCGCTTGTCCAAATCGTCCATGGGGATGCCTCCTTTTTTGCTATGCCTCGGCGCCCGGCGCCGGCAGCGCGCGCTGCGTGCTCATCTCGAACCAGAACACCGAGCCCCGTCCCACGGCGCTGTCCACGCCAAAGGCAAAGCCGTGCTGCTGCAAAATGGCTTTTGTGATGGAGAGCCCCAGCCCGTTGCCGGGGCGCCCCGCGTCCCGGCGGGCGCGGTAATACCGGTCAAACACATGCGCGAGCTCCTCCGGCGGGATGCCAGGCCCGTGATCCTCGACCTCCACGCGGCAGCCGCCGGCGGGCAGCGGCACGGCCCGCAGCACGAACACGCCGTCCGGCCCCAGGTGCTGTGTGGCGTTGCCCAGCAGGTTGTGCAGCACGCGCTCCATCATGCCGGGGTCAGCCGTCACGGGGCAGGCGTGGTCGGCCTCCAGGCGCAGCGTCCAGCCGTTTTGCTCGCACAGCGCGTCATAGCGGCCCGCCACCTCAAAGCAGAGCTGGCTCATATCGAAATCCACGGGCACGGGGCGCTGCGCGCCGCTTGAGACCTTGCTCAGCTCCATCACGCTGTTGACCAGCGCCGAGAGCCGGTCGGTCTCGTCCATGATGATGTCGCACTGCTCGGTGCGCCTGGCGTCGTCGTTGCCGCTCAGGTCGCGCACCGTCTCGGCGTAGCCCTTGATGAGCGTCAGCGGCGTGCGCAGGTCATGGCTGACGTTGGCCAGCAGCTCGCGCTGCAATTCCGCCGAGCGCTTGACCTCGTCCGCCATGTGGTTGAACTCCTGCGCCAAAAGGCCGACCTCATCCTTGCGCGGCAGGTCGATGTGGGTGTCATAGTCGCCGTCGGCGATCTTGCGCGCGCCGTCCGCCAGCCGGTGCAGCGGCTTTGTGAACCAGCGGCTGAACAGCGCCGCGAACAGCAGATTGAGCACGAGCAGCAGCAGCGCCACGCTGGGCAGGATGCCGCGCAGCACCCGCGCCGCGGTGGCGATCTGCGCAAGGTTGGCCGATACGATGATGCCGTACCGCCCGTCGCGGGCCAGGCAGCCGACCACCATCTGCCGGTTGCCGCCGGATTCGAGCGTCTCATACAGCGTCCCCTGGCTGAACAGCAGCTGGCGCAGCCGCACCGCCATGGCGGTATCGCGGGTAAAATAGCTGCCGCCGCCGAACGCCCCGCTGGACTCATGCAGCACGCAGGGGTACAGGCTCTCGTAATACTGCACGTTGCGGCAGGTGGCGTCGCTGATGTCCACGCAGGTGCCGTCCATGTTGATGGCGCCGCTCTCGATGTCCCCGGTCAGCTCGTCCCAGAACGCCTCGTTCAGGAACAGCATGCCGAACTCCCGGCGGGAGATCTCGCTCTCGCTCGATTCGATGCGGTCGGTGATGGCCTGCATGCGGTTCTCAAGGCTCGCGCGCAGCGTGCGGGTATACTGCGGCTCCAGCCAATAGGTGATGAGCACCCAGACCAGCCCCAGCGTCACGATGGTCACGCCGCCCATGAACAGCATCAGCTGCCCCTGCACGCCGGGCAGCGCGCCGCGCCGCACCCTGTTCTTGCCCATGATGCACTGCTCCTTTGTACCGGCGGCGCCTTACAGGGTGTCGGGGTCGAATTTGTAGCCGATGCCCCACACGGTGGCGATGCAGCCGCGGCAGGGCCCCAGATGGCTGCGCAGCATCTTGATGTGCGTGTCCACGGTGCGATCCTCGCCGATATAATCGTAATTCCAGACCTTTTGCAGGATCCTCTCGCGCGAGAGCGCGATGCCCCTGTTGTTGACAAGGAACACCAGCAGGTCGAACTCCTTGGGCGTCAGCGGCACCTCCTGCCCGGCCACCTTCACGCTGTGGCTGGCGGTGTCGATGCGCAGATCGCCGTACTGGTAGACCGAGCCGGCCTCCTCGCTGCGCGGCATGGTACGCCCCAGCACGGCGCGCACGCGGGCCACCAGCTCCCGCGGGGAGAACGGCTTGACCACATAGTCGTCGGCGCCGCTTTCCAGCCCCGCCAGCTTGTCATACTCCTCGCTGCGGGCGGTCAGCATGATGACCGGCGTCTGGATCTTGCGCGTGCGCATCTCGCGCAGGCAGGTCATGCCGTCCATGAACGGCATCATGATGTCCAGGATGACCAGGTCGATGCCGCCCTGCGCCAGCGCCGCCAGCGCGGCGGTGCCGTCGCCGGCCTCGGCACAGCTGAAGCCGGCGAACTGCAAATGCTCGCGGATCAGGTCGCGGATGCGCGGCTCATCGTCGACGATGAGGATCTTGGCCATGGGTATCGTCCCTCCCGGCTTTTTTTCTATGATACCATATTACCGCCCGAACATGGCGTTTTTGTGAAAGATTTTCAAAAACTTTTTCACATTTTGCCGCCCCGCGCCGCCAAAACGCGCCCGCGCGCTTGCATCGCCGCGCCGCCTGCGGTACAATACAAGAAAACCCGTCCCAAAACAGGAAAGGATGTCGTTTATGCCGTATCTTCTGTACGCCCTTGCCGCGCTGGCCGTGCTGGCGCTGCTGGGCATCGCCTGGCTGGCGCCGGGCCGCGCGACCAACGCGCAGCGCGCCCCGTTCGAACGCCGCAATTACGCCCACCGCGGCCTGTTCACAAAGGATCAGTCCACGCCGGAGAACAGCCTGCCCGCCTTTGTCGCCGCCGCCAGGGCCGGCTACGGCATCGAGCTGGACGTGCAGTTCACAAAAGACCGGCAGCTCGTCGTCTTCCATGACGACACGCTCGACCGCATGACCCCCGCCCACGGCCTTGTGCAGGACATCTCCTGGACGGAGCTGTCCGCCCTGCCGCTCGCGGGCACCGAATACCGCGCCCCGCTCTTTTCCGAGATGCTCGCCGCCGTGGCCGGGCAGGGGCGGAGCACGCCGCTCATCGTCGAGATCAAAAGCCGCCACGAGCTGGACGGCGCCTACCTGGACGCGCTCTGCCGCGCCGTGCTGGAGACGCTCAAGGCCTACCCCGGCCCCTATTGCATCGAGAGCTTTGACCCCCGCGTGGTGCTGCGCATCCGGCGCATGGCCCCGGATGTGCTGCGCGGCCAGCTGGCGGACAGCTACCGCGAATACCGCAAGACCTCGCGCCCCGTTCACGCCTTTGCGCTCTCGCACTGCCTGGCAAACGCGGCGGCGCGCCCGCAGTTCATCGCCTGGTGCCCGGCCAAACGCAACGGGGCCGTGCGCCTGTGCGCGGCGCTCGGCGCCATGATGGTGTACTGGACGGCCCTGCCCGAGGACGATGCCGCCCGCCTGCAAAGGGAGAACGACGCCGTCATCTTCCAGTGGTACACGCCGCCCGCCCGTTACTGATTTTTCCCGCATGAAGCGCCCGGCCCCCGCATACTGTTGCACTGTAGCAAATCAGTATGAGGGGGCTGCGCATATGTTTACCTTTACAGTTACCAAACCCGGTCTGCGGCAGGCGGGCGCGCTCGCCCTGTGCGCGGTGTGCCTGAGCGGCACCATCGCGGCGGCGGTGCATTTTTCCGGACGCGGCGCCGCCGCGGTGCAGACCTCGGCCGCGGCGTCCGGCGTCGAGACCACGCAGGACATCGCCGCCTATTTTACCGGCTACGGCTTCGAGGTCGACCTCGCCACCGCGGCGGTGGATAAGGTCAAGATCCCCCGCCGCTGGGACGACAGCTTCACCGCGTTCAACCAGGTGGTCGGCCAGAGCGGCCTGAGCCTGGAAAACTACAAGGGCAAGACGGTGGAAAAATGGACGGTGCTCTGCCCGGCCCGCTCCGACGGCGAACGTGACACCTACTGCGTGCTGCTCGTCTACAAGGCGCAGCCCATCGGCGCCTACCTGCTCGAAAAGCCGAGCGGCGAGGTCACGGGCCTCGTCAGCGCCGCGCAGACGATGGCGGGCACCGCGGACGGCTCACAGAACGCGGGCAGCACCGCGGCGCCGGACGCCGGCGGGCAGGGAACGGGCAGCACCGCGGCGCCGGACGCCGGCGGGCAGGCGGCGGCCTCCCCGGCACCGAGCGCGGCGCCCACCGCCACGCCCACGCCCACGCCCAACGGCAAGGCCAGCACCCCGACCTCCGCCGAGGTGTATGAGGCCAGCGCTTTCCCGACCGAATAAACACCGGCGATGTGCCGCTCTTCCCGACACGCTGCGGCGGGCCTTTGACAAGGCCCGCCGTTCAGACTGTCGAAAAAGGTGTTTTCTGAATCCATCGGCCTCGGCTGACATGCTCGCGCCCGCAGGCGCATGTCGGAG
>CANRBN010000047.1 GCA_947628865.1 uncultured Gemmiger sp. | reverse complement strand
GCGGCGGCGCTGCCGGTGGCGACATCCTCCTTATACTCAAGGCCCGGCGTGCGCCAATGGCAGTGGGTGTCGATGAAGGCGGGCAGCACGGTCAGGCCGGCGGCGTCATACGTTTGCTCCCCCGCCGGCACCGGCAGGCCAACCCCGACGGCCTTGATGATGCCGCCCTGCAGCCAGACATCGCAGCGGCGGCCAAAGCAGTCGACGGCGTTTTGGATGAGCATGGGCAGCCTCCTTTTGGGTAAAAAAAAACTTTTCCCCGAAAGGAAAAGTCAAAACAGCGTGCCGGCGAAAGGGGAAAACGCGGCGCCGCGGCCCAAGGCCGTAAACTTCTGGCGGCATGTGCGCATGGCCGGTGACCCCCGTTCGTGATTTTGTTTATTGTACCATGCGGGGGGGCGGGTGTCAATGCGGCGGGGCGTCCGCCCGGGTGAGGGATTTTGATGCTTTTTGCCGTAAGTTTTGGGTATTTTGCCAAAACCGCGCCCGGCGGCTGCTTTTTGCCGCCGCGGCACATTGCGTTTTGCGCGCGGCTGTGCTATGCTGTAGGCGGATTTTTTGCAAAAAGGAGCCTGCCATGGGCCTTTGGGAGGATGCCAAAAATATCCGCGATAAGGACCCCGCCGCGCGCAACGTGGCGGAGGTCATCATCCTGTACCCCGGGTTCCATGTGCTGGTCACCCACCGCATCGCGCATTTTCTCTACCGGCACCGTCTGTTTTTCTGCGCGCGGCT
Source organism: uncultured Gemmiger sp. (assembly GCA_947628865.1). GTDB lineage: Bacteria > Bacillota > Clostridia > Oscillospirales > Ruminococcaceae > Gemmiger. The sequence goes on along the minus strand of CANRBN010000047.1, from coordinate 11,225 downwards.
CGTCAGCCAGCTGTCGCGCCATTTCACCGGCATCGAGATCCACCCCGGCGCCAGGATCGGGCGCAAGCTGTTCATCGACCACGGCATGGGCATCGTGTTCGGCGAGACGACCGAGATCGGCGACAACTGCACCATCTACCACGGCGTGACGCTGGGCGGCACCGGCAAGCAGACCGGCAAGCGCCACCCCACCCTGGGCGACAATGTGCTCATCGGCGCCGGCGCCAAGGTGCTGGGCCCCGTGCACATCGGCGACAACGTGCGCATCGGCGCCGGCAGCGTGGTGCTGGAGAACATCCCCGCCAACGCCACCGCCGTCGGCGTGCCCGCCGAGGTCGTGCGCGTGAACGACGTCAAGGTGCGCCCGGCTGACGACCTTGACCAGCAGGATCTGCCCGACGCCACCAAGCAGCGGCTGGCCGCGCTGGAGGCCCGCCTGAGCCGGCTGGAGGCCGCCGCGCAGGGCGAGTACCCGCCCGACAGGCCGGGCGTCGAGTAGATTATACAGAATGTATTCTTCTAATACAAAACGTAAAACACCCGCCGCGGCTGTGCGGCGGGTGTTTTTGCTACGGCTCGCGGCGCTCGCCGCCGAGCTCGAGGCGGTGGAAGCCCTCGCCCTCGACCTCGTTGGAGCGCATCATGATGATGAAGCTGGCGGGGTCGAGCTTTTTGACGGCCTTTTCGATGGCGTACAGCTGCTTGTCGCCGCAGGCGCAGAGCACCACGTCCTTCTCGGCGCCGCCCCAGCCGCCCCGCCCTTTCAGGATGGTGGAGCCGCGGTCGGCCACGCGGTCGATCTCGGCGCAGACGGCGGGGCCGTCGTCGGTGACGATGAGGGCCACCATGCCGGAATTGAAGCCGAACATCATGCGGTTGATGATGGCCGCCACCACGAAGTTGAGCAGCAGGCCGTAGATGACGGCGTCGACATCGCGGAAGACCAGCCCGTGCAGCGCGATGACCGCCACCGCCGCGCCGAACGTCAGGTTGCCGAACGGCAGGTGGGGGTGCTTCGTCTTGATGGCCATGGTGACGAAGTCGATGCCGCCGGTGCTGGAGTTCTGCATATAGATGAGCGCGTCGCCGATGCCGCTGATGACGCCGCCGCACAGCGCGGCCAGAAGGCGGTCGCCCTGGTAGGTGGGCAGCAGCGGCAGCAGCACATCGGCATACAGGGCGTAAAAAAGGATGCAGCGCACGCTGCGCACAAAAAAGCCGCGCCCCAGCAGGCGGTAACAGATCGCCGCGATGGGCAGGTTGAGCACCACGCTGCACAGGCCGATGGGCACGCCGAACAGGTGGTACAAAATGGCACCGATGCCCGCCACGCCGGTGACCGGCACATACGCCGCCACGGCAAAGTTGCAGATGCCAAAGGCGGAGAGCAGGCAGCCCAGCGCCTCCAGCGCGATGCCTTTCCAGTGGATGCCGTTTTTCATGGCCGTTCCTTTCCCAAAGCGCCCGGTGGGCGCAAAAAAGCGGGGCGGCGCCTGCCGGCACCGCCCCGCGCGGCTTTGCCGGGGTTTATACGCTGCGCTTGATGTTGGCGGCCTTGTAGGTGTTCATCGCGCCCTCGTCAAGGCTGTGCGGCAGCGCGGCGCCCTGGGCATACAGCTCGTTTTGCAGCTCCTCGCCCTTGAGGGCGGAGAGCAGGCCGTACTGCTCCTTCAGCTCGGCGAGCGTGCCGCCCTTGAACGCGTCGGCCTTGCGCGCCACCACGATGGACGTGGTCAGATCCACGACCGTCCAGTCGCCGTCGGCGGCGTCGACGGCATCGCGCAGGGTGTTGCCGCCGTCGTCGGTATCGTAGGTGGCAAGGTCGGTATCGCGCAGCAGGTAGGAGCTGACATAATATCCGGCGTCGCCGGTGTCAAACTCGACGCCCATCACCTCCATGGCCTGCGGCAGATACTCGGCGGCGATGGGGGTGGCCAGGGCCGTCACCAGATCCGCGGCGGTCAGGGGGATGGCCTCGTCGTTGAGGGCGGCGGCGCAGTCCTCGGCGATGGCCTGGATATCGGCCTTCTGATCGGCATCCGCGAGGGTGTAGGTGGAATAATCAAAGATCGGGAACTCGATGCTGTCGACATAGAGGCAGCTGTCCTCGATATAGCTCTCGTACTCGGCGTCGGCGGCGGGGGTCTGCCCGTCGTCGCCGTATTTGAGCTCCAGCAGGGCGGTGGCCTTGCGCGCCGTGGTCAGATACGAGGTCAGGCTCTCCTTGCCGATGCCGTTGGCGGCGTACACATCGCCGTTCGACGTCCAGAGGGAATCGGCGCTGGAGGCGATCGTGGCCAGGTCGTCCTCGCTCAGGGTGCCGCCCATCGCGGCAAAGGCCGTCTCGACGGCCGCATAGTATTCGAGGTCGCGCAGCGTCAGGCGGGCGAGATATTCCCTGCCGGTGGCGGTGACCTCCTCGTCCCCGATGGTGCCGGTGGCCTCGGCGGCGAGCACGGCGGCAACGTCGCCCGTGGTCTGGCCGTCCTCCAGCGCGGCGGCGGAGGCCGCAGTGGAATAGTCGTTATACTGGGTGAGCAGGTAGATGCCCGCCGGTATCTCGATATCGCCGATGCGGCCCACGCTGGCCGGCGTGGAGAAAGCGCAGCCGGCCAGCGACGCGGCCAGCGCGGCGGCCAGCAGAAGGCTGAGGGTCTTGTGTTTCATATCCGGATCTCTCCTTAAAAACGGGGCCTTGTCCCCTTTTTTTACTGTGCGGCAGACGGGCCCGCCGGGCCCATACCGCTCTATTATAGCCTGTCGGCGCGCGTTTTGCAAGCGCGGGCAGGCCCGCGCACAAAGGTTTCACAAACTGCGGAAGCCCTTGCCGATGATCTCGGACGAGTTGACGATGGTGATGAAGGAATCCGGCTCCTCCTGATGCAGGAAGTTGCGCAGCTGCGCGGCCTGATGGCGGGTGAGCACCGTCATCAGCAGCCAGTGCTCGGCGTGCGTGTAGGCGCCCTCGGCCCGCTGCACGGTGGCCGAGCGGTGCAGCTTTTGGATGATGAACTCCCGCACGGGGGCGGGGTCGGCGCAGATGACGGTACACACCTTGCGCAGGTTGAGGCTCTCGATGGCGGAGTCCACGACCGTGGTCTTGAGCACCAGCCCCAAAATGCAGTACAGCCCCGTGCGCGCGCCGTAGAGCAGCGCGGCCGCCAGCGTGATGGCAAGGTCGCTCAAAAACAGCGCGCGGCCGATCTCGAGGCTTGTGTGCTTGTGCAGGATGAGGGCCATGATGTCGGTGCCGCCGGTGGAGGCGCCGATGTTGAACACGATGGCGCTGCCCACCGCGGGCAGCAGCACGGCGAAGCAGAATTCCAAAAACACATCGCCGGTGAGCGGCGCGGCCAATGGGAACAGCCGCTCGCACACGCTGACGTAGAACGACAGCGCAAAGGAGGAATAGACCGTCCAGCCCATCGAGCGCGGGCCCAAAAACACGAGCCCCAGCAAGACGAGCGCGGCGTTGATGAGCCACATGAAGGCGCCGACGTTCCAGCCCGGGAACAGCGCCGTCAGCACGATGGACATGCCCGAGGTGCCGCCGAACGCAAAGTGGTTGGGCGTTTTGAACACCGCGATGCCCACGGCGGTGACGACGAGCCCCAGGTTGAGCAGGGCGAAAAAGCCGCAGCGGCCGAGGATATGCCTTGCGCGCGGGCGGGCGGGGAGGGGCTGTGCCTCGGGGGCGGGGTCATTCGGCATGGGCGATGCACTTCCTTTTCATGCGTGATGGGATCTGAACAGCCTGTGCGCGGCTTTGGGGCGGCGCGTTCCGGCGGGGCGAGGGCGCCCCGCCCTGCGGAGCGCGCCCCTGCATTTGTGCGTCAAACGGGAAGTCGCCTATTTCTTCTTTTTCGGTTTTGGTGCCGGCAGATCCTCATACATGGCGTTGAATAAGCCTGTCAAAAACTCTCGGTCATCCACCTCGTCCACCAGCAGCATTTCTTTTGCCCCCTCATAGGGCAATTCATACGGAGCCGTTGGCATATAGCTGATCGCCGCTTTTATTGGTTTTACAAGCAGCCTGTCATCATAGATACCGCCTACGGCTTTACCACGGTAATAGAGGATAAATTCTCCCATCATAGCCCGATAGGCGATTCCATCCAATTCGGATAATTGCCCTAATATAAAATCCAAGTATTCTTTACTTGACGCCATGATCCCACCTCAAATCCCGATCTTTCGCTCCGTCTCCCGTCTGGCGGGAGGCCTGCCAAAAAACGTCCTGCTGTTTTCGAATCGAGCTTTAACCTGCCGCCGGGGCGGGCAGGGCCTGCACGGCGGTGCGCAGGATGGCGAGGGGATCCTCCCCGCGCTGCACACGCACCGCGATGTAGGGCCGGCCCACGGCGCTGTAGAGCACACGGTTCGGCAGCGCCGCCATCATGGCGCTCAGCTGCTGCGGGCGGACGGTATCGCTGTAGAGCAGCAGCGTATCGCCCCGCTGGCCGATCTCGACGATCCCGGCTTTGGCCGCCACCACGCGGATGAGCGAGATATCCACAAGGCCCTGCACGCTCTTGGGCGGGTCGCCGTAGCGGTCGATGAGCTCGTCGAGCACGTCGGCGGCGTCCTCCGGCGTCTCGATGGCCGCGATGCGCTTGTACGCCTCGATGCGGCCCGCCGCGCCGGGGATGTACTCCTCGGGCAGAAAGGCGTCGACGGTGATGTCGACAAGGCAGTCGCTCTTGTCGGGGGGCGGGGCCTCGCCGCGCGCGGCGGCGATGGCCTGCCCGAGCAGCTTGACATACATCTCGTACCCCACGGCCTCCATGTGGCCGTGCTGGCTGTGGCCCAGCAGGCTGCCGGCGCCGCGGATCTGCAGATCCCGCATGGCGATGCGGAACCCCGAGCCGAACGCCGTGAACTCCCGGATGGCGGAAAGGCGCTTGGCCGCGACCTCGGTGAGGACTTTGTCGCGGTGGAACGTAAAATAGGCATACGCCTTGCGCGCCGAGCGCCCGACCCGGCCGCGGATCTGGTACAGCTGCGCCAAGCCCATGCGGTCGGCGTTCTCGATGATGAGGGTGTTGCAGTTGCGCACGTCGACGCCGGTCTCGATGAGGGTGGTGCAGACGAGGATGTCGATCTCGCCGTCCAGCAGCTGCTGCCAGGCCGTGGAGATCTCCTCCTCCTTCATCTTGCCGTGGGCGATGCCGATGCGTGCGCCGGGCACCATGTTGCGCACGCGCAGGGCGCATTCGTCGATGGTCTCGACGCGGTTGTGCAGGTAGTACACCTGCCCGCCGCGCGCGAGCTCCTTGCGGATGGCGGCGGCGATGATGCCGGGGTCGTATTCCAGCACATAGGTCTCGACGGGCCGACGCTCGATGGGCGGCTGCTCGATGGTGGACATATCCCGGATGCCGGACAGCGCCATGTTGAGCGTGCGCGGGATGGGCGTGGCGGAGAGGGTGAGGATGTCGACGCCGATGAAATTTTCCTTGAGCTTTTCCTTGTGCCTGACGCCGAAGCGCTGCTCCTCGTCGACGATGACGAGGCCCAGATCCTTGAACCGCACATCGTTCGAGAGCAGGCGATGGGTGCCGATGACGATGTCCACCGTGCCGTCCTGCAGGCCGCGCAGCGTCTGCTTTTGTTCTTTGGCGCTGCGGTAGCGGCTGAGCAGGCCGACCTTGACCGGGTAGCTGCCCATGCGCGCGAGCACGGTGTTGTAGTGCTGCCACGCCAGCAGCGTGGTGGGGGCCAAAATGGCGCACTGCTTGCCGCCCAGCACGCACTTGAACGCGGCGCGCAGGGCCACCTCGGTCTTGCCGACGCCGACATCGCCGCACAAAAGGCGATCCATCGGCCAGGGCTGCTCCATATCGTGCTTGACCTCGGCGGCGCTCGTGAGCTGGTCGGGCGTCTCCTCATAGGCGAAGCGCTGTTCAAATTCCGCCTGCCAGACATCGTCGGGCGGGAAAGCGTGGCCCTTTGCCTGCTTGCGGCGGGCGTACAGCTCGATGAGCTCGCTGGCCATCTGGCTGGCGGCGGCGCGCACGCGGCTGCGGGTCTTCGACCACTCGGTGCCGCCCAGGCGGCTGAGCTTGACGTTCTCGGCGCCGGCATCGCCGCCGGGCGCCGTGTAGCGGGAGAGCAGGTCGAGCTGGGTGACGGGGACGTAGAGCACATCCTTTTTGTCATACTCGATGCGCAGATAGTCCTTGGTGACGCCCTGTACCTCCATGCGGCGGATGCCCGCATAGCGCCCGATGCCGTGGTTCTGGTGCACGACGAGGTCGCCGGGGGCGATCTCGCCGAGGCTGCTGAGCGCGTCGCGCGTCCTTTTGCCGCGGCGCCGCAGCTGCGCGGCATCCTCGGCGAAGGCACGGCCCGTGAGCAGCGCGTACCCCGCGAACGGGAAGCTGCACCCGCCCGAGAGATGCCCCGCCAGCACCTGCACCGCGGCCCTTTCGCCGGGCGCGGCGTCGGCGTCGGTCGAGACGGGCACGCCGGGCAGCGCGGCGCGCAGGTCGGCGGCAAGGCCCCTGGCGGCGCGGGCGGTGCCGGCCAGCAGCGTGACGCGGGTGCCGCTCTCGCACAGGGGGCGCAGATCCTCCAAAAGGGCGTTCAGCTCGCCGTTCCACGCCGGCAGGCTGTGCGCCGGCGCGTTGACGAGCGCCTTGAGGCGGATATCCGGCAGGCTGCGGGCAAAGTTTTCGGCGCAGAGGGTCGGGTAGTGCTCGGGCAGCTGCCACAGCCAGGCGGCGTCGGCATACAGGTCGGTGAGGCCGGCGGCCAGCGCGCCCTCCTCCAAAAGGGCCTTGAGCTCCTCGCCGCGGCGGAACGCGCAGGCGCGCAGCTCCTCGCGGACGGAGGCGGGCTCCTCAAAGATCAGCAGCGGGGCGTCGAGATGGTCGAGCAGGGTGGCCGGCACGGGGTAGCGCACGGCGAGGTATTTGTCCAGCGCGACCGGCAGCACGCCGGCCTCCAAAAGCTGGAGATCCTGCGCCATGCAGGCCTCGAGCGCGGCCTTCCTTTTGCCGCGCTGCCCGCCGAGAAAGCCGCGCAGCGCGGCGGCGGTGGCGGCGGGGTCGCCGAAAAGCACCTCCCGCGCGGGGCTGATGTGGATCTTTTCCAGCCGTTCCTCCCGCCGCTGGGTGGTGAGGTCAAAGGCCGAGAGGGTGTCGATCTCGTCGCCCCAGAACTCGATGCGGGCGGGGTTCTTCATGTCGGGGGCGTAGATGTCGACGATCTCGCCGCGGACGGAGAACTGCCCCGGCCCGTCCACCTGTTCGCGCCGGGTGTAGCCGGCGTTCAGCAACAGGGCGGTGAGCTCGGCGCGCGGCAGGGCATCGCCGGGGCGCAGCGTGCGGGTGTTTTGCAGAAAATCGGCGCGCGGCGCGGTGTACTGGGTAAAGCCCTCGGCGCCGGCGCACACGGCCTGCAGCCGCCCGCCGGCAAGGTCGCCCAGCACGGCGAGGCGGCGGTACTCATACTCGCGCGCGGTGCCCTCGATGGGGCGCAGCACGTAGTCCCGCGCCGGGAACACCGCCGCCGCCACGCCCAAAGCGCCGAGGTCGGCGGCAAAGCGGGTGGCCTCTGCCTCGGTGGGGGTTACGATGCACAGCGGCTTTTGCACCCTCGCGCACAGCGCCGCGTACATCTGCGCGCGGCCCGCGGCGGGCAGGCCGAACAGGGCCGCCGCGCCGGGGGTGGCCAGCGCGGCAGCCAGGGCCTTGTATTCTTCGGTTTGAGGGAGAAGTTTGGAGAAAAACATATCGCTCGCACCGCTCAGCCGTTGTAACGGTTCTGCGCCTCGGGCAGGCTGCCGGCCAGGATGAGCCGGCAGGCGGCCTCGATGTCCGCGTGGCGGTCGGCCACGGCCCGGGCCGCCTCGGGCGGGAATCTCGAGAGCACCCAGTTGGCGAGGTCATAGTCGGGGTCGGGCTTGGCGCCCACGCCGATGCGCAGGCGGGGAAAATCCTCGCTGCCCAGATGCGCGATGATGCTCTTGAGCCCGTTGTGCCCGCCCGCCGAGCCGGAGGCGCGGATGCGGATGTGCCCCGGCTCCTGCGTGATGTCGTCGCACAGGACGAGCACCCGCTGCGGCGGCAGCTTGTAAAACGCCGCCGCCGGGCCGACGCAGCGGCCCGAATCGTTCATATAGGTCAGCGGCTTGAGCAGCAGCACCTTCCGCCCGTCGACGCGGGCGATGCCGTACAGCCCCGACCATTTGGCCCTGTCGACGGCGCAGCCCCATGCCGCTGCCAGATGGTCGAGCGCGGCGAAGCCGGCGTTGTGGCGCGTGCCCCGGTATTTGGCGTCCGGGTTGCCGAGACCGACGATGGCCCAGTCCGCGCCGGCGCCCGCTTTGCCGAAGTTCAAAAATGCCATTTACTCCGCTTCCTGTTCCAGCTTTTTCTTTTTGGCGACGTACTTTTGCAGCTTTTTTTCGGCCCAGCCCTCGATGTTGTGCTGTTTGCCGCGCTCGATGGCGAGCGCCCCCGCCGGCACGTCCTGCCCGATGGTGGAGCCGGCGGCGGTGAACGCGCCGTCCCCCACCGTGACGGGCGCCACGAGGTTGGTATTGCAGCCGATGAACGCGTAATCGCCGATGACGGTCCTGTACTTGCCCTCGCCGTCATAGTTGCAGGTGACGGTGCCGCAGCCGAAGTTGCAGTACTTGCCCACCTCGGCGTCGCCGATGTAGGTCAGGTGGCTGACGGTGTTGCCCTTGGCGAAGTGCGCGTTTTTCGTCTCGACATAGGCGCCGAGATGCACGCCCTCGGCGGTGACGGTGCCCTCCCGCACATGGGTGAACGGCCCGATGCGGTTGTTTTTGCCGAGGGTCGAGCGGTAGCACTGGCTCGCGTTGACGGTGGAGTCCTCCCCCACCGCCGTGTCCTCGAGCAGGGTGTTGGGCCCGATGACGCACCCGGCGGCGACGGACGTGTGCCCGCGCAGGATGCACCCCGGCAGGATGACCGCGCCGGGAGCGATCTCGACCTCGGGGTCGATATAGACGGCGTCGGAGAGGAACTCGACCCCGTTTTCAAGATGCTTTTGAAACGTCTCGGCGTACCGCTTTTGCGCCGCAAAAAACCTTTCACTGGCTGTCATGGAAAGCCCTCCCGTTCGGTGCGTGTGGCGGGGCAGCGCGATGGCCGCCTCCCGCCCCAGTATGATACTAGCGTATTTTTGGGCAAATTGCAATCCTTGCGGGGCGCGAAAGGCGGCAAATTCGTCAAAAGAAAGAGGCATTTTTTTGCAATTTTACTGGAAATCCCGCCCCCGCTCTGTTATAATGTTGGGTGCTAATCTATCGGACGATTTTGGCGCGCGGCGCGCGCGTCCCGAAGACGCGAAAATTATGGAGGTAAGAGTATGAGCAAAAAGTTCCTGTACCTGTTCAAGGAAGGCCATGACGCTTTCGGCGGCGACCAGACCACCATGAAGAACATTCTTGGCGGCAAGGGCGCGGGCCTGGCCGAGATGACCCACGCCGGCATGCCGGTGCCGCAGGGCTTCACCATCACCACCGAAGCCTGCACCCAGTACTATGCCGACAACCGCGAGATCAACGAGGAGATCAAGGCCGACATCTTCAAGTATATGGGCATCCTGGAGGAGCAGACCGGCAAAAAGTTCGGCGATATCCAGAACCCGCTGCTGGTGTCCGTGCGTTCCGGCGCCCGTCAGTCCATGCCCGGCATGATGGACACCATCCTGAACCTCGGCCTCAACGACCAGGCCGTCGAGGGCCTTGCCAACCACACCCAGAACCCCCGCTTCGCCTATGACTGCTACCGCCGCTTCATCCAGATGTACTCCGACGTCGTCATGGAGCTGGGCAAGAGCTTCTTTGAGGAGCGCATCGACGCCATGAAAGAGCGCAAGGGCGTCACGCAGGACGTGGAGCTGGACGCCAACGACCTGAAGGAGCTCGTCAAGGAGTTCAAGGCCATCTATCTCGAGAAGCAGGGCTCCGAGTTCCCGCAGGACCCCAAGGAGCAGCTCATCGGCGCCGTCAAGGCCGTGTTCCGCTCCTGGGACAACCCGCGCGCCAACGTCTACCGCAAGATGAACGAGATCCCCTATGAGTGGGGCACCGCGGTCAACGTGCAGCAGATGGCGTTCGGCAACTCCGGCGACCGCTCCGGCACCGGCGTGGCGTTCACCCGCAACCCCGCCACCGGCGAGAAGAAGCTGATGGGCGAGTACCTCATCAACGCCCAGGGCGAGGACGTCGTGGCCGGCATCCGCACCCCCTCCCCCATCAGCAAGCTGCATGAGGAGATGCCCGAGGTCTACGACCAGTTCGTCGAGATCGCCACCCGGCTCGAAAACTACTACCACGATATGCAGGACATGGAGTTCACCATCGAGGACGGCCACCTGTTCATGCTGCAGACCCGCAACGGCAAGCGCACCGCGCAGGCCGCTCTGCAGATCGCCTGCGACCTCGTGGACGAGGGCGTCATCTCGGAGAAAGAGGCCGTGCTGCGCGTCGAGCCCAAGCAGCTGGACACGCTGCTGCACCCGCAGTTCGACGCCGCCGCGCTGAAGGCCGCCGAGGCCATCGGCAAGGGCCTGGCCGCCTCCCCGGGCTCCGCCTGCGGGCGCGTCGTCTTCTCGGCTGAGGACGCCGAGGAGAAGACCAAGGACGCCGCCTGGAAGAAGGTCGTGCTCGTCCGGCTCGAGACCAGCCCCGAGGACATCGTCGGCATGCAGGTGTCGCAGGGCATTTTGACCGTGCGCGGCGGTATGACCAGCCACGCCGCCGTCGTCGCCCGCGGCATGGGCACCTGCTGCGTGTCCGGCTGCGGCAATGACAACACCGTCGCCATCGACTATGACGCCAAGGTCATCACCATCAACGGCCACACCTTCCATGAGGGTGACTGGATCAGCATCGACGGCTCCACCGGCAACATCTACGAGGGCCAGATCGCGACCGTGGCCAGCACCGAGAACGCCAACTTCAAGCGCTTCATGGGCTGGGCGGACGCTGCCCGCCAGCTGAAGGTGTTCACCAACGCCGACAACCCCACCGATACCCAGAACGCCGTCGATATGGGCGCCGAGGGCATCGGCCTGTGCCGCACCGAGCACATGTTCTTCGCCGAGGATCGCATCAAGGCCGTGCGCGAGATGATCTGCGCCACCACCGTGGAGGCCCGCAAGGCGGCGCTGGCCAAGGTCGAGCCCTATCAGGAGGCCGACTTCACCGCCATGTACCGCATCATGGGCGAGCGCCCGATGACCAT
>CANRBN010000046.1 GCA_947628865.1 uncultured Gemmiger sp. | reverse complement strand
AGCGGGCCGGCGGCGGCTGCTGGCGCACCGGGCGCACACGGGCCTGCACGCGCGGGCGCGGCGCGGGCTCGGAAAAGATCTCGCGCGCGGCGAGGCCGGAATCCGGCAGCGTGGGCGGCACGGGATCCTCGGGGTCAAAGCTCTCCAGCCGCGCGCCCAGCGCGTCAAGGTCGGTATCGACCTCGTCGAGCGCCTGATAGATGGCGGCGGTGGCGTTTTCCATATCCAGCGTGGCCGCGTTGATCTTTTCGTCCACGCGGCTCAAACGGCTGCGCAGCAAAAGCACACCGGCGGCGATGCCGCGCGCGTGCTCGGCCATGCGCTCCTTTTGCTCCTCGGCCTGCTGCTGCAGGTGCTTCTCGGCATTTTGGGCGGTCAGGCGGGCATCGGCCAGGATGGAGCGCGCCTGCAGGCGGGCCGCGGCGGGGGTGTCGCCGGCCTGCGGCGCATCGCCCGCGGCGAGCTTTTGCTCCAGCTCGCGGCAGCGAAAGCGCAGCTCCACCGCCGCCTGCTGGTCGGCCTTCCAGCGCTGCTCTTTCTCGGCGGTATCGGCCTGCAAGGCCGCCTGCTTTTCCTCCGCCTGGCGGCTGCGCTGCTCGGCGGCCTCGGTCAGCTGGCGCGCCTGCTGCAATTCGGTTTGCAGCTTTTCGACGCACAGGCGGGCCGCGGCCTGCTCGCTTTGCAGCTTTTGCAGCTGGGCCTGCAGCGCCTGCGTCTCGGCGCGGTGCTGCTCGTCGGACTGGCGGGCCTCCTCGGCGAGGGCGTTTATGTATGCGAGAACATCGTTTTTGTCAAAGCCGAACAGCCCGGTGCGGAACCCCTGCTCGGCTGCCGTGTCCTGCGTTGGCATACGCCGCCCCCTTTCCATCCAGAGCTTTTCACATCACAGGCAAGTCGCCGCGGTGCGTACCGCGGCGGCTTTGAGCCAACATCAGGAACGCTTGTTCAAAATGTTGAGCAGATCATTGAAGTAGTCGCCGTCGTCCTCCTCGGGCGGGGCCTGCGTGTCGGTGACCGGGGTCTCGGCGTCCGGCTCAAACACCTGGCTGAACACCGGGCTCGGCATGGCCGGCTCGGTCTCGGGCTCGGCAGCGGCGGGCTCGGCGGCAGGCGCGGCGGCCTGCTGCGCCTGCATGGCGGCCTGGATGGGCGCGTCGACGGCGGGGGTGCTCTCGAACCCGGTGGCCACCACGGTGATGCGCATCTCGTCGCTGAGGGTCTCGTCAAAGGCGGTGCCCCAGATGATGTTGGCCTCGGGATGGGCGGACTGGGTGATCATGCCGGCTGCGGTCTCGACATCGTCAAGGCCGATATCCGGGCTCGAGGTGATGTTGATGATGACGCCGCGCGCGCCGGAGATGCTGGTCTCGAGCAGCGGGCTGGAGATGGCCGCCTTGGCGGCGTTCTCGGCCTTGCCGGGGCCCTTGGCGGTGCCGACGCCCATGTGGGCGAAGCCGGCGTCCTTCATCACCGAGCGCACATCGGCGAAGTCCAGGTTGATGAAGGACGGGATGTTGATGAGGCTGGAGATGCTCTCGACGCCCTGGCGCAGGACGTTGTCAGCCGCTTCGAACGCGTTCATCAGGGTGATGCGCTCCTGGCTGATGAGCTTGAGGCGCTCGTTGGGGATGACGATGAGGCTGTCGACGTGCATCATCAGGGCGGCGATGCCCTCCTCGGCGATGCTCATCTTGCGCTTGCCCTCGAAGCCGAACGGCTTGGTGACGATGCCGACGGTCAGGATGCCGAGCTCGCGCGCGGTGGCGGCCACGACCGGCGCGGCGCCGGTGCCGGTGCCGCCTCCCATGCCGGCGGTGATGAAGACCATCTGCGCGCCCTTGAGGGAGCTGGAGATCTCGTCCTTGCTCTCCTCAGCCGCACGCTGGCCGATCTCCGGGTCGGCGCCGGCGCCGCGGCCCTTGGTGAGCTTGGCGCCGAGCTGGACCTTCTGCGTGGCGCGGGAGTTGATGAGCGCCTGCTGGTCGGTATTCATGGCGACGAACTCAATGCCGGAAAGCCCTGCCTCGACCATGCGGTTGACGGCATTGCCGCCGCCGCCGCCGACACCGATCACCTTGATGTTGGTGACATTCTGCATTTCCTCATCAAGAATAAAGGCCATGGAAAGTTCCCCCTATTTTTTAGTCATCCAACAGGCCGCGCGCCAAAAAAAGCGCGCACAGGCCCATGGGCAGGAATACTGTACTGCTTATAAGAATAACAAAAACAGCCGGCAATTTCAATACCCAAGAGCGAAATTGTAAAAAAAAGCGGCGGATGACGTCAAAAACAGGGGGTTAGACCCGTGCGCGCGTTCTTCAACAGGGCTCCGGCGCGCACGCAGCGCCCAGATCCCGCAGGTCGGCGCAGAGGTCGGCGTAGCCGCGCGCGATGCAGCCGGGGTCGGTGAGCTGCGTGGTGCCCCGCGCCGCGAGCGCCGCCACCATCAGCGCCGCGCCGCCGCGCAGATCCGGCGCGGTGACGGCGGCGCCATGCAAAGCCCCGCCGCCGCCCAGCCACAGCAGGCGGCCCTTGGCCCCCACCCGGGCGCCCATGGCGGCAAAGCCCTCGGCGCAGGCAAAGCGGTTCTCGAACAGCGCGTCGTAGATGCGGCTGGGCGCGTCGGCGGTGAGCAGCACGGCGGCGGCCAGGGGGGCGGTGTCGGTGGCAAAGCCTGGCCAGGCCGCGGTGCAGAGCTCCTGCCCGCCGCGCAGGCGGCGCGCGGGCTCGCGCAGGACGGTGAAGCTGTCGGGCGCCGTTTCCACGGCGCAGCCGGCGGCGCGCAGGTGCTGCAGGAACGGGGCGAGATGCTTGGGCCGGCAGCCCTCGACCGTGACCTGCCCGCCCGCCGTGGCGGCAGCCGCCGCATAGGTGGCGGCGGCGATGCGGTCGGGCAGCGGGATGTGGGCGGCGCCGCGCAGCGCCCGCCCGCCGCGCACCACCAGCACCGGCGTGCCGGCGCCGTGGATCTGCGCGCCGGCGGCGTTCAAAAACGCGGCGACATCGGCGATCTCGGGCTCACAGGCGGCGCCGCGCAGCACCGTGGTGCCCACGGCGCCGCAGGCCGCCATCATCAGCGTGAGCGTGGCGCCGACGCTGGGCAGGCGCAGCGTGATGTCGGCGCCGCGCAGCGGGGCCGTGCGCGTCAGCACCACGCAGGCGGCCCGCGCCTCGACCCGGGCGCCCATGGCGGCGAGGCCCGACAGATGGATATCGACGGGGCGGGGCCCCAGCCGGCAGCCGCCCGGCAGCGGCAGCGTGACGCGCCCGCAGCGCAGCAGCAGCGGCGCGAGATAGAACACCGAGCTGCGCATCGCCCCGGCCAGCTGCGGCGGGATATCGCCGCACAGCAGCGCGGTCGGCTTTGTCAGGATATCGCCGCCCTGCCAGGCGGCCTCGGCCCCCACGGCGCGCAGCAGCCGCAGGCTGGTATCGACATCGGCCAGGCGCGGCACGCCGCGCAGGCGGCAGGGCTCCGAGCACAAAAGCGTGGCCGCCAAAAGCGGCAGCACACTGTTTTTGGCGGCGGCGGGGCGGATGCGCCCGCAAAGTGCCCGCCCGCCCGTTATCCGGTAGATCTGCATACGGCACCGCCTTTCACACGGGATCTGATCGCTCACAGCAGCAGCGGCTGCAGCTGGCGGCCCTTGAGGGCGCAGTCCAGCGTATCGGGCAAAAGCGTGAGGTCACTTTTTAAACTATGCGGCTTCCTGTAGCTATCGTCCTGCCCGAACGGCACGAAATAATAATTTTTGCGCTGCAAAAGCGCGCCGAGGTTGGCGGCGCTGCCCGAGAGCCCGTCGTTGGTGGAGACGGCCACGACCACCGGCAGCGAGCCGCGCAGCATGCTCTTGGCGGCCAGCGTGACCGGCGTCGAGCTGATGCCTCCGGCCAGCAGCGCCAGCGTGGTGCCGGTGCAGGGCGCGATGATGAGGGCGCGCGCCATGCGCCCGGGGCCCAGCGGCTCGACCTGCTGCAGCGTCTCGAGCGGTTCGTGGCCGGTGAGCGCCGCCAGGCGGCTTTTGAGCCCGGCGGCGGTGCCGAAGCGGGTGTCGAGGCCGGCGGCGCTGGCGCTCAGGATGGGCAGCACGTCCCAGCCGAGGGCGCGCAGGCGGGCCACCTGCGGCAGCGTGGCCTCAAAGGTACAAAAGCTGCCGCACATGGCAAAGGCGACGGTGCGCGGCAGGGCGGAATACTCGCTCATGGTCAGGTGCTCCTTTCCTGCAGGATGGACAAAACCGTCTGCGCGACGAGCGCGCCGGCGGTCTGCGGGGCGCACCGTGCCGGCAGGCTGAGCGCGTGCTCGGCGGCAAGGCCCAGCTCGGCGGCGGCGGCGAAATCGGTGCCGCCGGGGCGGCTGGCCAGGTCGACGATGAGGGCGCCCCGGGGCAGCTTTTCGAGCTGCGCGCGGCCCAGCACCATGGCCGGCACCGTGTTGACGACGGCATCGAACCCCGGCAGCAGGCGCTCGAGCTGGTCGAGCGGGGCGGCGCGGTGGGCGGCGCAGCGGGCGTTGGCGCGCTGCTCGGCGCTGCGCGCCGCCACGGTCACACGGCCCCCCAGCGCGGCCAGACGGTCGGCCACGGCGCGCCCTATGCGCCCGTAGCCCAGCACGAGGAACGGGCTCTCCCAGATGGTGCGGCGGCGGCGCTGCATGAGCAGCGCAAGGCATCCCTCCGCCGTGGGCACGGCGTTGAGGCATGCAAGCTCCGGGCGGGCAAAATAGTCGATGAGCTCGATGCCGGCCTCCTGCGCGGCCCTGTGCACCGGCTCGCTGATGCGCCCGCCCAGCGCCACGGTGCCCGGCCTCGCGGCGCGCAGGATGCGGGCAAGGTCGGTCTGTTCAGCGTCCATGGGCATCGGCAGCAGGATGGCCCCGGCGCTGCCGGCGCCCTCGGCCCCCGTCACCGCACAGCCGGCCTCCCGCAGGGCCTGCGCGGCGGCGCGCTGGCGGGCGTCGGTGCCCACCACACAAAAACACGTTTGCAAATTCCATCACCCCCGGTGTCTGCGCCATGCTATGCCGCGGGCGCGCCGATGGTGCCGGCGGCGGCCCGCGCGCGTTTTGCCCCTTGCGCAACGCGGCGCGGCGATGTAAAATAGGACTATCCCAGACTTTGGCAGGAGTGAAAAGAATGGCAGAGGAAAGGTTCCAGAACTATTTGACCGAGATCGTCGACGCCGACCTGGCCGAGGGCAAGATCGACTGTGTGCACACGCGCTTTCCGCCGGAGCCCAACGGCTACCTGCACATCGGCTCGGCCAAGGCCATCTACATCAACTACATGATGGCAAAGACCTACGGCGGCAAGTTCAACCTGCGCTACGACGACACCAACCCCGCACGCGAGGATGACGAGTATGTGCAGAGCATCCTGCGCGATCTGCGGTGGCTGGGCGCCGAGCCCAACGGCGGCATCTTTTACGGCAGCGATTACTTTGAGCAGTGCTATCAGCTGGCCGAAAAGCTCATTTTGGACGGCAAGGCCTATGTGGACGATCTGACCCGCGAGGAGATGCAGGCGTACCGCGGCAACGACGCCGGCAAGCCCAGCCGCCCCAGCCCCTGGCGCGACCGCACGCCGGAGGAGAACCTTGCCCTCTTCCGCCGCATGCGCGCGGGCGAGTTTGCCGACGGCGAGAAGACGCTGCGCGCGAAGATCGACCTGGCCAGCCCCAACATGAACCTGCGCGACCCGGCCATCTACCGCATCAAGCACGTTTCCCACCACCGGCAGGGGGACAAATGGTGCATCTACCCGCTGTATGACTACGCTCACCCCATCCAGGACGCCATCGAGGGCATCACGCACTCGATGTGCAGCCTGGAATTTGAGAACCACCGCCCGCTCTATGACTGGGTGGTCGAGAACCTGTTCGGCGGCGAGTTCCCCAAGCAGCGGGAGTTCGCGCGCCTCAACGTGACCAACACCGTGATGAGCAAGCGCTACCTGCGCGAGCTCGTGGAGAAAGGCATCGTCGACGGCTGGGACGACCCGCGCATGCCCACCCTCTGCGGGCTGCGCCGCCGCGGCTATACGCCGGAAAGCATCTTCCGCTTCGTGCAGGGGGCGGGCATCGCCAAGGCCGACAGCCTTGTCGACATGCGCCAGCTGGAGGCGGTCCTGCGCGCCGAGCTGGAGCTGCGCGCGCCGCGCCGGGTGGCTGTGCTCGACCCCGTAAAGCTCATCATCGACAACTACCCCGCCGACAAGACCGAGCTGTTCGAGCTGCCCAACAACCCCAACCGCGACGCCGGCGACGATACCACCCGTCCGGTGGCCTTCACGCGCGAGGTGTGGATCGACCGCAGCGATTTCTTTGAGGTGCCGCCGCCCAAGTTCAAGCGCCTGACCCCCGGCAGCGAGGTGCGGCTGATGGGCGCGTATCTCGTGCGGTGCGTGGGCATCGACAAGGACGATGACGACCGCATCACGGCCATCCACGCCGAGGCGGATCTCGCCACCCGCAACGGCGACCCGGCGGACGGGCGCAAGGTGCGCGGCACCATCCACTGGGTGAGCTGCGCGCACTGCGTGGAGCGCGAGGTGCGCCTGTATGACAAGCTGTTCACCGAGGCGAACATGAACGCCATCCCGGACGATGCCGACTTCAAGGACTACCTCAACCCCGACAGCGTGCAGGTGCTGCCGCACGCGAAGCTGGAGGCATGCCTTGAGGCCGCGCGCCCCGGCGAGCGGTTCCAGTTCGTGCGCACGGGGTACTTCACCCCCGACGAGCACGACCCGCATGTCTATGACCGCATCGTGACGCTCAAGGACAGCTTCCGGCTGTAAGGAGCGGGGCATGAAAAGTATCAAGCCAGGCCGCGGGCCTTCGGGGATCAGCTTTATCGGTTCGGTCATTGCCTGCGTATTCGGTGTGATCTGGATCGTTGCCGCCGTCGGGATGGGTGCGCCGTGGTTTTTCCCGCTGTTCGGCGTCTGCTTTGTGGGGCTTGGCATCGTGCAGGCGGTGTACAATTACCGCAACGCCACCGGCGAAAACCGTTATTCGAGCTTTGACATCGTGGAGGACGGCGAAGAGCCCGACCCGTTGATGCCACACGCCGGCGGCACCCCGGCACGGCCCGCCGAAGAAAGCGGCTTCTGCCCGTGGTGCGGCGCGCCGGTGGCGGCAGGGCACAAATATTGCCGCAGGTGCGGCAAAGAGCTGTGATTTAAAACAAAACCGCAGGGGCCGGATACAGGCGGCCCGGGCTTGCGATGTGACGCAGGTTTCCCGGGTCGGATCCATCCGGCCCCTACAGGTTTTCTTTTTTACTTTATGCCGCTTCCTGCGCGGCGATGCGGCGCTTGAGCCAGCCGCCGTGCAGGTAGTAGACGGCGAACAGCGCCGAGGTGAGCAGCCAGGTGATGGGGTAGCTGGCCTGCACCATGCGCAGCGTGGGGTGCAGCGGCACCACGGCCAGCAGCCAGACGACGCGCAGCACGCAGACGCCGAACACCGTGAACAGCGTGGGCACCTTGACGTCGCCGCAGCCGCGCAGCACGCCGGACAGCATCTCCAGCACAAAATAGGTGCTGTAGCACGGCACGAGGAAGTGCATCGTCTCGACGCCCAGGCGGATGACCTCGGCGTCGGTGCTGAAAAAGCCGACGAGCGCCCCCGCCGCCGGGTAGAGGACGGCGATGATGCCCGCCGTCATGCCGGCGGTGAGGCCCAGGCAGACCGCGGCGCCGCGGCGCACGCGGTCGTACTGGCGCGCGCCGAAGTTCTGCCCGGCAAAGGTGGTGACGGCGGTGCTCATCGAGAACATCGTCATCCAGAACAGAAAGTCGATCTTGCCGTAGACGCTCCAGGCCGCGACGGCGGCGGTATCGAAGCCGTTGATGGAGCTTTGGATGATGATGTTGCTCACGCTGTACAGCGAGCCCTGCGCCGCCGCCGGCAGCCCGATGCGGCAGATGCCGCGCAACACGGCGCCGTCCATGCGCAGCTTGCCCGCCGCCAGATGCCAGGGCATGCCGTCCGAGCCGGCCATGCAGCGCAGCGTCAGCCCTGCGCTGAGTACCTGGCTGAGGATGGTGGCCCAGGCCGCGCCCGCCACGCCCATCCCGAGCCCCGCCACGAACACAAGATCCAGCGCGATGTTCGCAAAGGACGCGATGATGAGAAAATACAGGGGCCGCCTGGAATCGCCCACCGCGCGCAGGGCGCTCGTGCCCATGTTGTAGAGCATCTGCGGCACCATGCCGAGGAAATAGATGTTCAGGTATTCGACCGCCATATCCAGGATCTCGGGCCGCGTGCGCATGAGCACGAGCGCCGGGCGGCTGACGGCCAGCCCCAGCGCCGTGAGCACGAGACCGCTGGCGGCGGCGAGCACGAGCCCGGTGTGTACCTGCCGGTCAACGGCGTCGGCATCGGCGGCGCCGTAGCTCTGCGAGAGCAGGATGCCGGCGCCGCTGCAAAGGCCGGTGAACAGACCGACCATCAGCTGTACGAAAGCGCCGGTGCAGCCCACGGCGGCCAGCGCCTGTGTGCCCACGAACCGCCCCACCACCCAGGTATCGACGGTGTTGTACAGCTGTTGGAAGAGCGTGCCGAACCAGATCGGCAGAAAAAACAGCAGCAGCTGTTTGGGGATGCTGCCGGTCAGGATCGCGTTTTTGCGGGTGCCCATGGAGGTCGCTGTCCCTTTCTTTCGGTGGGATATGGCTTGTGCCGGCACCATTTTATGCTATAATAGGGGTGTTGTAAAGGCAGAAAAAACGGCGCTTTTTGCCGCGGATTTTGTGGAAAGGTGTGCAGCGGGCATGGACACGGCCTTTTGTATCTGGTGGCAGCCGTGCGCCGGCGGCGCGCGGGTGCTGCGCGTGGCCGGCGATACCCCCTGCCCCGCCCTGCCCGGCGCGCTGGACGGCGTGCCGGTCACCGAGATCGGGCCCTACTGCTTTGCCGGCGCGCAGCGGCCCCTGCCGGCGGACGCGCGCCGCTGGGGCGCGGGCAGCGCGCATGTGCTGTGCGGCAGCTTTTTGGAGGAGCTCACGCTGCCCGATGCCGTGCACACGCTGCACAACGCCGCCTTCTATGACTGCCGCCGCCTGCGCCGGCTGTGCGCGGGGCCCCGCCTTGCCGCGCTGGGCAGCGACCTGTTCACCAACTGCCGCGCGCTCGGCGGCCTTGCGCTGCGCGCCGCGCCGAGCGCCCCGACGGGGCTGAAAAAGCTGCTCGGCGCGCTGCCGGGCGACATCGAGGTACGGCTCGAGGGCGGCGGCGCGACGGCGCGCCTGTTCTACCCCGAGTACTGGGAGGTGCTCGACGAGAACGCGCCGGCGCATCTCTTTGACCGCGGCGTGGAGGGCGAGGGCTACCGCTACCGCCAGTGCTTTGCAGACGGCGCGGTGGACTACGCCGCCTACGACGCGGTGTTCCCGCTGGCCGCGGTGCGCGAGGCGCCGGCCAAGCTGTGCCGGCTGGCGCTGGGGCGGCTGCTGGCGCCGTATGCGCTGGGCGCGGCGGCGCGCGGGGCGTACGAAAGATATCTGTGCGCGCACGCGGCGCAGGGCTTTGCCGCGGCGGCGGGGGCGCGCGATGCCGCCGCCCTGCGCCTTTTGTGCGGGCTGGGGCTGCCGGCGCGCCTTGCGGCCGAGGCCTGCGTACAGGCCGGCTGGGGCGCCGGCATGGCGGTGGCCGCCGGGGGCGCGCCGGCCCGAAAGCGCTATGAGTTTGAGGAGTTGTGAGCATGCCGCAGGCGCAGAGCCAGGCCGAATGGGAACAGGCGCTCGCCGCGCGCGCCATGGCGCGCGTGCAGGCGGAGCTTTGCCTTGCGCTGCGCTACATGAGCGCGGCGCTGGGCGCGCCCCGGCTGCGCGCGGCGGAAAACGGGCACGGCCTTGCCATCGACGGCGAGGCCCTGTGGTATGCCCCCGCCCGGGTGCTCGGGCTTTACCGCCGCAACCGGCGGTATCTGACGCGCGCGGTGCTGCACAGCATCCTGCACTGCGTGTTCGGCCATCTGTGGCTGCGCGGGCGGCGTGACCCGGCGCTGTGGGGCCTTGCGTGCGACATCGCGGTCGAGCGCGCCATCGACGGTCTGGACGCCGAAGCCCTGCGCCGCCCGGTGGGCTGGCTGCGGCAAAAGACCTACGCCGAGCTGGACGAACGCTGCGCGCTGTTCGCCGCGGGGCCCATCTACCGCGCGCTGTGCGGGTACGGCGCCGAGGCGCTGGCCGGTCTGCGGCGCGAGTTTTTCTGTGACAGCCACCATCTCTGGCCCGCCGACCCTGCCGCCCCCGCCGCGCAGGCGCTGGGCCGCCGCTGGGAGCAGCTGGGCCGGCAGACGCAGCTCTCGGCGCAGCAGCTGGGGCGCGAGGCGGGCGCCGGTGCCGACGCCGCGCTGCGCGCGCAGGTGCAGGCGGGGCGCAGCCGCCGCAGCTACCGCGATTTTCTGCGCCGGTTCGCCGCCTGGCACGAAGAGGCGCGCCTTGACCCGGACGCCTTTGACCTCGGCTACTACACCTACGGCCTGCGCACCTACGGCGACATGCCGCTCATCGAGCCGCTGGAAACGCGGGAGAGCAAAAAGATCCGGGATTTTGCCATCGTGCTGGACACGAGCGAGTCCACCGCCGGGGCGCTCGTCAAGGCGTTCCTGCGCGAGACGTTCGGCCTTTTGCGCGCGCAGGACAGCTTTTTCCGCGCCTGCCGCGTGTGGGTGCTGCAATGTGACGACCGCGTGCGCGCCGAGGCGCTGCTGACCGACCTTGACGACCTTGACCGCTTTTGCGCCGGCCTTGTGCTGGCGGGCGGCGGCGGCACGGATTTCCGCCCGGCGCTCGAGCGCATCGAGGCGCTGCGGGCGCAGGGCGCCTTTTCCGATCTGCGCGGCGTGCTCTATTTTACCGACGGTCGGGGCGTCTACCCGTCCCGGCGCCCGCCGTTCGAGGTCGCGTTTTTGTTTTTGGAGGACGGCACGCAGCGCCCCGAGCCGCCGCCGTGGGCGATGCGCCTTGTGCTGCAGCCGGAGGAATTTTTGCCCGCCGCCGCGCCCCCCGCGCCGGACTGGCTGGGCCGGGAGCCGGACGAGATGCCGGCATCATAGGAGGAAAACGCCATGGATATCGCACGCGCAAGGCAGGAGATCGAGCGCACGGTGCAGGCCTATCTCGCCAAAAACGCGGCGGGAGAGTATCTGATCCCGTCTGTGCGGCAGCGCCCGCTTTTGCTGATGGGCCCGCCCGGCGTGGGCAAAACGCAGATCGTGGAGCAGGCCGCGCGCGCCTGCGGCGTGGCGCTGGTGGCCTACACCATCACCCACCATACCCGCCAGAGCGCCGTGGGCCTGCCGTTCATCCGCCAGAAGACCTACGGCGGGCGGGAATACAGCGTGACGCAGTACACGATGAGCGAGATCATCGCGAGCGTCTACGAGGCGATGGAGCGCACGGGGCTGCCAAACGGCATCCTGTTCATCGACGAGATCAACTGCGTGAGCGAGACGCTGGCCCCCACCATGCTGCAATTCTTGCAGTACAAGACCTTCGGCAACCAGGCGGTGCCGGAGGGCTGGGTGATCGTGGCGGCCGGCAACCCGCCGGAATACAACAGGAGCGTGCGGGAGTTCGACCTTGTCACGCTCGACCGCGTGCGCCGCATCGACGTGGAGCCGGACGCGGCGGTGTGGCAGCGCTATGCGCGCGCGCAGCGCCTGCACCCGGCTGTGACGGCATTCCTGGAGCTGCGCCCCAACCACTTTTACCGCGTGGAAAACGACGTGGACGGGCCCAGATTCGTGACCGCGCGCGGGTGGGAGGATCTGTCGGTCTATCTGCAGGGCTGCCAGGCGCTGGGCCTGCCGGTGGACGAGACGGTCATCGGCGAGTATCTGCGCCACCCCGAGACGGCGCGGGATTTTGCCGCCTACTGGGCGCTGTTTGAAAAATACCATGCCGACTACGGCGTGGAGGCGATCCTGCAGGGGCACATCGCCGACGCCGCCGTGGCGCGCGCGCTGGCCGCGCCGTTCGACGAGCGCATGAGCCTTGTCAGCCTGCTGGTGGCGGGGCTGGGCACCCGCTTTGCCGCCGCCCGCCGCGCCGACGCCGTGACCGACGCCTGCTACCAGCAGCTGCGCACCTACCGCCGCGTGCTGGGCGAGCAGGCCGCCGGCGGCGCCGACACCGTGCTGCTGGGCCCGGCGGCGCTGTTCGCCGCGCAATGCGATGCCTGGG
>CANRBN010000045.1 GCA_947628865.1 uncultured Gemmiger sp. | reverse complement strand
CGCCGCCGTCAGCGCCGCGGCGCCCAGCTTGGCGCGCGCCGTCCTCCCGCGGCCCAGGGGCGTTGTGCGCAGCAGCGCCTCCATGCCGGCGCGCCGCTCCATGGCGAACAGCCCGCCGAAGCACAGCGCGCAGGCAAGGCCGGCCAGCAGCGCCTCCCGCACGTCCGCGCTGCCGCCGTCCAGCCCGAACAGCGCCCGCCAGCCGGTATCGTAGACGACCCAGGCGCCCGGGTGCGCCGCGAGATACCCCTGCACGCGCCCCTGCACGACCTGCCGATACACATCGTACCGGTAGCCAAGCTCCCGGAAGCGCTCCAGCGCCTGCCGCGGCAGCAGCCCGGCATCGACGCGCTGCCGCGTGCGCGCGAGCTCGGCGAATTCCTGCCCCCGCTCCAGCAGGTACGCGCGGCTTTCGGCGCACCACGGCCCGCTGATGGGCTTGAGATAGCCGGCCAGCAGCGACTCCTCGCCGCTCACATACGCGGGGGCCCGCACGGTCTGCCGCACGCCGAGCGCCGCCAGCGCAAAGAGGCACAGCCCCGCGCCGCACAGCGCCAGAAGCTTGTGCGCCTCGGCGCGCCACACGCCGGTGGCGCGGGTGCGGCGGGCAAAAACCGGGCGGCGCGCGCGCACGGGGGCGTCCGGCAGCGGCGCGCGGGCAAACACGAGGCAGAACGCCGCCGCCAGCGCCGTGCCGTACACCGCCGCCGCGCACCACGCCACCGCCGGCAGGCTGACCGGTGCCCCGAACCAGTAGAGATTGCGCCAGGCGCCCAGCAGCTCGTCCGTTTGCAGAAGGCTCGCGAGGTTCGCGTATTTGAGCACGTTCAGGCGCGACGTGGCCGGGATGGCCGCGCGCACGCCGTACATGGCCAGCGGCAGCGCCAGCGCCGCCGCCAGGGCGCTCACGGCGCGGCGGGCCGTCAGCGCCGCCAGCATCACCCACAGCCCCATGACGAGCGCGCCCGCCCATTTGGCGAGCAGGAACCGCACAAGATACTGCCCCACCGTGATCTGCATCGTGCAGCGCATGAGCGCCGGCACGCTCTGGATGCTGCGCCCCAGCGGCCCCAGCCCGTAACACCCGGCGCAAAAGGCAAGGTTCACGCCGTACAGCACCCCCAGCACCGCGAGCAGGCTGAGCGCAAAGACGAAGAGCTTCGCCAGCGCGGTGCGCAGCCGCCCGCCCGGCGTGCAGCGCACGAGCCCCAGCAGGCCGGCGTCCCGCTCGCGCCGCACAAGCCCCAGCGCCAGCCCCAGCATGGCGGCCAGGCATAGAAGATCGGTGAACGGGTATTCGAGCGCCGTCATCAGCCCGGCCTGGGGCCGCCAGTCGATGCTGACGCTCTCCAGCCCGGCATAGGCCG
The DNA here is from genome assembly GCA_947628865.1 of uncultured Gemmiger sp. Lineage (GTDB taxonomy): Bacteria > Bacillota > Clostridia > Oscillospirales > Ruminococcaceae > Gemmiger. The sequence continues at coordinate 11,206 of CANRBN010000045.1, read as the reverse complement.
CGGCGGTGCGCGCGATGCTTTTCAGGTCATAGCCGTCGCCGCTGTGCTGAAAGATCGAGATGCCCGCCAGCTGCTCGGCGTTTTGCTGCACGCCTTGCAAAAACCCGTCATAATCGGTGACGGTCTCGTATTCCGCCAACAGGGCGGCCAGCAGGCGGCGATCGGCGGCAAGCTCCGCCGTGTACAGCGTGTAGGCGCCGCTGCGGTAGGTCTCGTCGTATTCCGCCAGCAGGTCGGCGTGCGCCTGGCGCCAGGCATAGCCGTCGCCGCCCCAGGCCAGCTGCCGGTAATACCCCTCGAGCTGGAGCAGCGCCTGCGTGCGCGCGAGCTCGCCGCGCAAGAACGCGCCCCGCTGCGGCATGTCCATGCCGTCCATCGCCGCCGTCACGGCGCGCAGGGCGCCCGCGGGCGGCGCGCCGCCGGCGGGGCGCAGCCACAGCAGCAAAAGGTTGGCCGCCGCCAGCACCGCCAGAGCCAGCGGCAGCGTGCGATCCGCCCAGACCTTGCGCAGCTCTGCCGTAAGCAGGCTCATCTGCCGTCCCCCTCGCCAAAGACCGCCAGATACACGTCCTCGAGCCCCCTGCCGGGGGCGTATTTTTCCACCAGCGCCGGCACCGGCGCGGCGTCCACGACCTGCCCGGCGCGCAGCAGCACCACCTGCGCGGCCACGCTCTCCACGTCCGACACGACGTGCGTCGCCACCAAGATCACGCGCTCGGCGGCAAGGCCGGCCAGCAGCGTGCGCAGGCGCACGCGCTCGCGCGGGTCAAGGCCGGCGGTGGGCTCGTCCAGCACCAACAGCCCGGGATCCCCCAGCAGCGCGCAGGCCAGCAGCAGCCGCTGCTTCATGCCGCCGGAGCAGGCGGCCAGCCGCTTGTCAAGCTCGGCGCTCAGGTTCACGGCTGCCGCCACGCGCGCGACCTCCGCGCCCACGGCGGCGCGCGGGATCTCCTTGAGCGCCGCCATGTAGGCGAGGAACCGGCGCCCGGTGTAGCTTTCATACAGCGCCTGCTGCTGCGGCATGTAGCCCAGCACCCGGCGGTAGCGGATGCCCAGCGCGCGGATATCCCGCCCGCACCACAGCACCTGCCCGCGGTCGGCGCCCTCGATGCCGGTGATGATGCGGATCAGCGTGCTCTTGCCGGCGCCGTTCGGCCCCAGCAGCCCGTACAGCCCCGGCCCCAGCGCCAGCGATACGCCCGCCAGCGCCCGCTTTTTGGCGGCGGCGCCGCGGAGCAGCGGCGCGCCGGGCAGGGGATAGCTTTTGACAACGGCATCCAGCGTCAGGCAGGGCGTACAGGAGGGCATGGGCGGGGCCTTCTTTCGGTGTTTTTTCCCACCGTACACGAGGGATGTTGCAAACTTGTTACCGCGGGCGCCGGCCTGCAGGGGTGCACAAACGCGCCCGGGATTTTTGTACAAAACGTGGAAATCTGCCCATGGAATGGCAAAAAACACCAATATCGATTGACAAATGTGGATAAAATAAGTATAATTTATGAAATTTCTACAAACAGGCGGGCCGTTTTTGGCGAAAACAGACCGCGGACAACAGGGAACAGGAGGTTGGCGCATGGCAAAGTGTGTTGTGGTGGCGGACGACCTGACGGGCGCCAATGCCACCGGCGTATTGCTCAAAAAGAACGGGTTCGATACCCTCACCCTGCTCGATCTTCCCGCCGACGGCGGCGCCTCGCTGGCCGGGTGGGACTGCGTCGTCTACCCGACCGACAGCCGCTCGGTCAGCCCGGCCGACGCCTATGACCGTGTGCGCGGCGCGCTCTCGGTGCTGGCGGGGCCGGAGGTGTGCCAGTATGCCAAGCGCATCGACAGCACGCTGCGCGGCAACCTTGGCAGCGAGACCGACGCGTTCCTCGACGCGCTGGGCCCCGAGTACATCGCCGTCTGCGTGCCCTGCTTCCCGAGCTCGGGGCGGGTGATCGTGGGCAGCCATCTGCTCGTCAACGGCGTGCCGCTGCGCCTGACCGAGGTCGCCGCCGACCCCAAGTGCCCCATCCGCACGACCGACGCGTTTTTGCTGTTCAAGGAGCAGACGAAATACCCCATCGCGGCCATCCATCTTGACGATGTGCACGACGGCGCGCAGCACCTGGCCGGGGAACTCACCGCCAGGCGCAGGGCCGGCATACGCATCTTTGTGGTGGACAGCGTGACCGAACAGGACATTGAGACGGTCGCCCAGGCGGTGGCGGAATGCGGCATCCCGGCCATCAGCGTCGACCCCGGGCCGTTCACCGCCGCGCTCGGCAAGCACCGGATCGCGCGGGCGCAAAGGCCCGCCGCCGGCAGCATCCTCTGCGCCATCGGCTCGGTCAACGGCGTGGCCGCCGCCCAGACGCACAAGCTGCTGGCCAAGCGGCAGGTCGCCGCCGAATACCTTGACGCGGCCAAGATCCTGGAAAGCGAGGCCACGCGCCGCGGCGAGATCGAGCGCCTCAAGGCGGAGCTCATCCAGCGCCGGGGCGAGGCGGATATCCTGGCGGTCATCGGCTCCGGCATCGAGCCCGAAAACCGCATCGACTTTGCGCCCTACATGCGGCGCCTCGGCCTTGACGCCGAGGGTGTGTCCGCCCGCATCAACGAGGCCTTTGCCGAGATCGCGCTGGGCGTGCTGGCGGCCTGCCCGGAGATCGGCGGCATCTACTCGACCGGCGGCGACATCACCGCCGCCATCCACAGCCTTGCCGGCACCGTCGGCCTGCGCCTGCTGGACGAGGTGCTGCCGCTGGCCGGCTACGGCATCGCCATCGGCGGCGCGCTGGAGGGCAAGGCCTTCATCAGCAAGGGCGGCATGGTGGGCGACGAGAACGCCATGGTCGCGTGTACCGATTATCTGCTCGAACACCTGCAATAAAGCAAGGAGGTATTTTGTATGAGACCGTTGATCGCCATCCCCATGGGCGACCCCGCCGGCATCGGGCCGGAGATCGTCCTCAAGACCGTCGCCGATGACGAGACCCAGCGCATCGCCCGCTGCATCGTTGTGGGCAGCCGCAAGGTGCTGGAGCACGCGATGGGGTACCCCGGCATCCCCACGCTGACCGTCAACACCGTCACCGACCCCGCCGCGGGCCGTTACGAGCCCGGCGTGCTCGACCTCATCGACCTGGACAACGTCGATATGGACAAATTCGAGGTCGGCAAGGTCAGCGGCATGTGCGGGCGCGCGGCGTACGATTATATCGCCAAAAGCATCGAGCTTGCCAACGCACGGATCGTAGATGCGGTGTCAACGACGCCTATCAATAAAGAATCTTTGCGAGAAGGAGGGATCAATTTCATTGGTCATACCGAGATCTTCAGTGCGCTGACCCATTCCAACGACCCGCTGACCCTGTTCGAGGTCAACGACCTGCGCGTGTTCTTCCTTTCGCGCCATGTCTCGCTGCGCAAAGCCTGCGACATGGTCACGAAGGAGCGCATCATCGACTATGTCGAGCGCTGCACGCAGGCGCTGCACAAGCTGGGCGTTACCGAGGGCACCATGGCCATCGCCGGGCTCAACCCGCACAGCGGCGAGCACGGCCTGTTTGGCGACGAAGAGGTGAACGAGGTATTCCCGGCGGTCGAGGAGCTCCAGCGGCGGGGCTACAAGGTCGCGGGGCCGATCGGGGCGGACTCGGTCTTTTCCCAGGCGCTCCACGGCAAGTACAACAGCGTATTGAGCCTCTACCATGACCAGGGGCACATCGCGACAAAAACACTGGATTTCGAGCGTACCATCTCCATCACAGCCGGCATGCCGATCCTGCGCACGTCCGTTGACCACGGCACCGCGTTCGATATCGCCGGCACGGGCATCGCCAGCGCCGTCAGCATGAAGGAGGCTGTGCGCCTGGCGGTCAAGTACGCACCGGCGTTTTTGCAGAACTGACCGTTCGTTGACAGCCGCACCCAAACCAAACCAAACATCCACAGGGAATTGAAAGGAGTTGTAAAGCATGGAAGGTTCCCGCATGATCGTCGCGCTGCTCATCGGCATCGTGATCCTGATCCTGTTGATCCTCAAAACCAAGGTACATGCCTTCCTCGGGCTGATCATCGCCGCAGTGATCATCGGCCTCATCGGCGGCATGGATCCCGTCCAGATCCCCACCTCCATCACCAGCGGTTTTGGCGGCACGCTGGGCAGCATCGGCATCATCATTGGCTTCGGTGTCATGATGGGCCAGATCTTTGACAAGACCGGCGCAGCAGAGCGCATGGCCCTGACCTTTATCAAGCTCTTCGGCAAAAAGAACGAGCACTGGGCCATGGCGCTGACCGGCTTTATCGTCTCCATCCCCATCTTCTGTGATTCCGGCTTCGTGGTGGTCAGCCCCATCGCCAAGGCCATCTCCAAAAAGACCCGCCGCTCCATCGTGGCCATCGCCGGCCCGCTGGCTGTCGGTCTGGTCATCACCCACTCGCTCGTCCCGCCGACCCCCGGCCCGCTGGGCGTCGCCGGCACGTTCGGCGTGGATGTCGGCCAGTTCATCCTGCTGGGCATCATCATCGCCCTGCCGATGACCATCGCCGCCACGCTGTACTGCCAGTGGCTGGGCAAAAAGATCTACCAGATCCCCGCCGACAATGAGGACGGCTGGGAGCGCCCCGCCAAGATCGAGGAGATCGTCAGTGACAGCCTGCTCACCCCCTCGCGTGAATTGCCCTCCGCGTTCGAGAGCTTCCTGCCGCTGGTGGCCCCCATCATCCTCATCCTGCTCAACAACATCTTCGCGGCGGTCGGCGTGACCGGCATCGCCAGCACCATCGTCACCTTCCTCGGCACCCCGATCATCGCCGTGGGCATCGGCCTGCTGCTGGCCATCTTCGTGCTGGGCCGCGGCCTGGACCGTGCCACCGCCCTGTCCGAGATGGAGACCGGCATCAAGAGCGCCGGCATCATCATCCTCGTCACCGGCGGCGGCGGCGCGCTGGGCCAGATCCTCAAGGACAGCGGCACCGGCAACTATGTGGCCGAGATGCTCTCCAAGACGGCGATCCCCATCATCGTCCTGCCGTTCCTCATCGCCACCATCGTCCGCTTCATCCAGGGCTCCGGCACCGTGGCCATGGTCACCGCCGCCGGCATCTGCGCCCCCATCCTGCAGGCCGCCGGCGCCAACATGCTGCTGGGCGCCTTTGCCGCCTGCATCGGCTCGCTGTTCTTCAGCTACTTCAACGACAGCTACTACTGGGTCGTCAACAACCTGATGGGCATCAAGGACACCAAGGAGCAGATCCGCAACTGGTCGGTCACCTCCACCATCGCGTGGGGCGTCGGCTTTGTGGAATTGCTGATCCTGAGCATCTTCATGCACTAAAGGACATCGGCTTCCCACAGCGACAGGCAAAGCAGGAGCGGCCCGCCGTAATGGCGGGCCGCTCTTTCAGCGTGTCGAGGAACTCGACACGCTGCAAAAGAGGGGCTCGGCTAAGCTGGCTGCGCCAGTCCGCCTGCGCCCCTCTCTTGGACACACCCCGTCGCAAAAAATGCCGTTCTCATGCCTAAAGGCGACTCGAACGGCATTTTTTGCTCTAGAGGTATCGACCTCGTCTGCGCATGTCAGCCGAGGTCGATGGATTCAGAAAACACCTTTTTCGACAGTCTGAGGAGCGGCTTGTTTGGAAGCCGGCGCCTCAAACCGTGCGGCAGAGCGCATACTGGTAGGGCGCCAGCGTGCGGTGGGCGCAGGCGGTGCGCTCGCCGCTGACAAGGTCGGTATAGTCTCCCTCGACGGCGTCCAGCCAGACCTCCTGCCCGCTTCCGGTAAAGTTGAACAGACCGATGAGCGTCTGCCCGCCGGCCTTGCGCAGGATGGCCAGCACGCCGTTGTTGTGCGTGTCCCACGTCGTCACCCAGGCGCCGGGGGCAAAGCAGGGCTCGGCGGCGCGGATGCTTTCCAGCCGGCGCAGCCCGTTCCACAGGCGTTCCTGCACCGTGCCGGGCTGCGCGCGCAGCGCGGCCTTCTGCCAGTCGAACGGGGTGCGGTGCAGGTTGCGGCTGTCCCCGGCCAGCGCGGGGTCGTCATGGTAGGCCCAGCCGTTGAGCTGGCCGATCTCGTCCCCGCTCGAAAGCATCGGGAAGCCCGCCATCGTCATCATCGCGGCGTGCATCATCAGGTCGCGCCGGATGCCCAGCGTGACCTGCGCCTCGTCCTGCTCGGCGAGGCCCTTTTCGATGCCGCACAGGCTGGCCGTGGTGCCGCAGGTGCGCGCGTCGCCGGTGGCCGGGTCGTAGTTGTAGAGCTCGCCTTTCGCCCAGCTGCCCGGGAAATCGCCCTTGTAAAACGTATACAGGTACTTTTTGTGCAAAAGCGCGTCCTGCCCAAGGCTCTGGCCGTACGCTTCGTCCAGCCCCCAGCCGATGTCGTCGTGGCAGCGCAGATAGTTGACGAAACGGCAGTGCGGCGGCAGGGCGTTCAGCGCGTCCAGCTGGTGCTTGAGCTGGCGCACATCGCCCGAGGCCAGCGCGCTCCACTGCGTGCACATCGTCGAGGAGTTGTACAGCAGATGGCATTCCGGCTTGTCCGGCGTGCCGAAATAGGCGGCCAGCTCCCTGGGGGCCATCACGACCTCGCCCTTTAACAGCACGGCGGGGCAGACGATGTCGGTGGCAAGGCGCAGCATGCGCATCACGGTGTGCACCTGCGGCAGGTTGCGGCAGGTGGTGCCGAGCTCCTTCCACAGGTAGGGCGTGGCGTCGATGCGCAGCACCTCGACCCCGAGGTTCGCCAGCGCCAGCATGGCGGACACCATCGCGCCGAACACCGCGGGGTTGCGGTAGTTGAGATCCCACTGGTACGGATGGAAGCTCGTGAGCACCCAGGCGCCCATCTCCGGCACCCAGGTAAAGTTGCCGGGGGCGGTGTTCGGGAACACCTGCGGCACGGTCTTTTCGTACTCGTCGGGGACGGTGCGGTCGGCAAAGCAGTGGTAATAGGCCTGGTATTCGGCCTCGCCGGCCTTGGCGCGGCGCGCCCACTCGTGCGTATCGGCGGTGTGGTTGAGCACGAAATCCAGGCACAGGCTCATGCCGCGCCGGCGCATGGCGGCGGTCAGGCGCGCAAGGTCGGCGTTCGTGCCGAGCGCCGGGTCGACCGTGCCGAAATCCTCCACCGCGTAGCCGCCGTCGTTTTCGGGGTGCGGCATCTTCAAAAGCGGCATCAGGTGCAGGTAGGTCACGCCCTGCTCGGCCAGATAACCGAGCCGCTGCTCCACGCCCCGCAGGCTGCCGGCAAACAGATCGGTGTACATCGTCATGCCGAGCATGCTGCCGGCCAAAAACCAATCCGGCGTCTGCTCGCGGCGGGCGTCCAGCCGTTTGAGGGCCGTGCTGCGGGCGGCGTATGCCGCCCGCAGCGTGGCTTCCAGCTCGCACAGCCTTTCGGCGTCGCCGTACAGCGCCATATACAGCGCTTCCAGCTCGGCGCGGCGGGCGGCAAAGCGCCGTTCAAAAGCGTTCTTCGGCACGGCGTCAGTCCCCCGCGGCGAAGGCCGAGGCGCCGTTGCCGGCGATGCGGCCAAACACCACGAAATCACACACCGCGTTGCCGCCGATGCGGTTGCCGCCGTGCACGCCGCCGGTGACCTCGCCGGCGGCAAACAGGCCGGGGATGGCCGCGCCGGCGGTATCGAGCACATGGGTCTCGGTGTCGATCCTGAGGCCGCCCATCGTGTGGTGGATGCCGGGAGCGATCTTGATGGCGTAGTACGGCGCCTTGGAAAGGTCGTCGTCCATGCCGTTGTCGCGGCCAAACTCGGCGTCCTCGCCGGCCGCCACGGCGGCGTTCCAGGTGTCCATCGTCGTGACGAAGCTCTGCACCGCGTCACCCTCCAGCCCCATCGCCTTGGCCAGCTCCTCGTAGGTGTCGGCCTGCACGGTCAGGCCGCTGGCGATGTATTTCTGGGTGGATTTGAGGTCGTCCACGATGCGCTGGTCAAAGATGATGTAGGCGTAGGAGCCCGTCTGCTCCAGCTCGGCGTTGGAGACGGCGTCGCGCGTGGACATATCGTTCGTAAAGCGCTTGCCCTCGGCGTTGACGAGGATGCCGCCCATGCTGCGCACGCTCTCGGAGACGAGCAGCCCCGTCTCCTGATAGACGGTCGGGTGCAGCTGGATCTGCTCCATATCCACCGTGTCGGCGCCGACGGCCTCGGCCATCGTGATGCCGTCGCCGGTGGCGCCCGCGTGGTTGGTGGTCACGGCGCCGGCCAGCTCGGGCTTGTAGGAGGTCATCATCTCAAAGTTGGCGCCAAAGCCGCCGGTGGCCAGAATGACCGCCCCGGCGTTGACGGTGTAATCGTGCTGCGCGTCGTGCGCCAGAACGCCGGCGGCCTTGCCGTCGGCCATGATGAGCTCGGTCGCCTCGGTGTTGAGCATGACCTCGATGCCCAGCTCCTGGCATTTCTCGTTGAGCTTGGCGACGAGGAAGCTGCCCACGGCGCTGCCGTCCTCGGGCTCGTGCAGGTACTTGTGCACGGTGCCGCCGGTGGCCGCCACCTTCGGCAGCTCGGCGCCGATGCCGGCCAGCCAGTCGATGGCGTCGGAGCTTTGCTCCGCCATCGTGGTGACAAGGTCGATATCGTTGATGCCATGCCCACCGTTCATCGTATCTTCGATAAATTCCTGCACACCGCTGTCGGTGATGCCGAGCGCCGCCTGGTACTTGGTATCGGCGGCGTTCATGCCGCCGGTGGCCTTCAGGCTGTTGCCGCCGACCATCGGCATCTTCTCCAGAACGATCACCTTGGCGCCGTTCTGCGTGGCCTGCACGGCCGCGGTCAGGCCCGCGCCGCCGGCGCCGACGATGACGACGTCGCAGTCCAGCGTTTCGGGCGTGCGCTCGCCGGCCTCGACGGCGGCGACCTCCTTTTCAAACACGGCGGGGTCGAGCCCGGCGCTTTCCAGCGCCGCGCGCACGCCGTCCTTGATGGCGTCGGAGGTGACGGTGGCGCCGGCCACACTGTCGACCAGGATGCTGTTGGCCGCCACGATGGCGCCGGGGATCTCGGCCACCGCGACGGTGCCGATGCCCTCGGTCTCGTTGTGGGCGGTGACGGACACATCATAGATGGTGGACGCGTCCGCCGTGACCGAGACGACGACGTCGCCGTCGATGCCCTGCCCAACGCCGCTCGCGGTCACCTTGCCGCTGAGGAAGTTGAACAGGCCGACCTGCGCGCCAAGGCTTACGGCCACGATGCCGCAGAGCCCCAGCGCCAGCAGTGCGCCGATGAGGTTTTTCCTGTCTTTCATGGGGGTACACTCCTTTTCCCAAAATGGCTGCGAAGGCATTGACCGTCCTCCGCAGCCTTTCCTGAACCCAGTTTAGCAGATATGTGCCGTTTTGTCCACCGTGGGCGGGCAATTCAGCCGCCGCAGATGGCCTCGACCTCGCCGCGCTCCGGCATGGCGCGCAGCGCGCCCTTTTTGGTGGTCACGATGTAGGCCGCGGCGTTTGCAAATTTGAGCATCGCGGTCAGGTCGGCCTCGGTCAGGTCTTTGAGCCCGTGCTCCAGCACGAAGTTGAGCACGCTCGCGCAGAACGTATCGCCGGCGCCCGTCGTCTCGATGGTGCCGCCGAGATGGTAGCCGGGCACGAACACATGCTTGTCGCCATAGTAGCTGTGGCTGCCGTCCGGCCCGGCGGTGACGTTGAACACCGTGATGTTCGGATATTTCTCCCGCAGCATCGCCGCGCCGGCGTCAAAATCCGTCTGCCCGGTCATGAACTCGAGCTCGTTGTCGGCGATCTTCAAAATATCGCACTGCGAGAGGCCCCACTCGATCTGGGCCTTGGCATTGTCCATACTGTCCCACAGCGGCGGGCGCAGGTTGGGGTCGAACGAGACGAGCGCCCCGCCCGCTTTCGCCAGCGCCACGGCGCGCTTGGTCGTCTCCCGGATATCGGGGTGCGTCATCGACAGCGTGCCGAAGTGGAAGATCTTGGCGTTCTTGATGGCCTCCGCCGGTAATTCGTCCGCGCGCAGCAGCATGTCGGCGCCGGGGTCGCGGTAGAAGCTGAAATCGCGGTCGCCGCCCGGCAGCGTCTCGACAAAGGCGAGCGTCGTGTGCGCGGCGGGGTCGGCGATGAGGTAGTCATCACAGATGCCGACCTCCTTGACCGCCCGGCGCAGCTGGCGGCCAAACAGGTCGTCGCCGACCTTGCCGGCAAAGGCGGTGCGCTTTGAGCACTTTTGCAGCATCGCCAGCACGTTGCAGGGCGCGCCGCCCGGGCAGGCCTCGAGGATCGGGTTGCCCTGCGCGCTGTCCCCGTTGCGGGTAAAGTCGATGAGCAGCTCGCCCAGGGCGACGACATCAAAGGGCTGTGCCATACCGGTCACACCTCCAAATCGTATTTTTCGATGTCCATCAGCACCTTGCCGTCGGCGAAGAAGCTGATGCCGTCGGCGTCGGAGTCGATGTACATGGTGGCGGTCAGCGTCTGCGCGCCGTCGTTGACGAAGACCTCGACGCTGAACAGGTCGAGGATCATGCGGAACGTGATCTCCCCGTTCGCGCTGTTCGGCACAAGGCATCGCCGCTGGTGCAGGATGGCCCGGCGGGAGCCGGAGAATTTGCGGTCGATCTTCAAAATGCCCTCATACGGGCGGAAGCTGACCGCCGTGTGCTGCGCGCCCTTCTGGCGGAAGCGGATGGCGAACTTTTTGTAGATGTTCCCGGCGTCGCCGGGGCGCAGGGTCACGGTGATATCGGCCTTCGCGCCGCGCACGCCGGGCAGCGTCAGGTCGCCCTCGAGCTCGACGTTTTGGTAGCTGACCCGGCCGCGCCGCAGGCTCTCGAGCTCGCGGATGGGCCACTGATAGAGCCGACCGTTCCTGATATGGATCTCGCGCGGGAGCGTCATCTCGCCGAACCACGGCGTGTTGCGCGCCGCGATGGCGAGCGAATCCCAGTTCTGCATCCACGCGATCATGATGCGCCGCCCGTCGGGGGCCAGCAGCGTCTGCATGGCGTAGAAGTCGATGCCGTAATCGACGGCCTGGTTGGTCTCCTCGACCAGCGTCTTGGTCTCGGGGTCATAATGCCCGATGATGCACAGGGTGCCGTTGCCGTTGTGGTATTCAAAGCCCTCGGGCAGCATGTCCTGCGGGCTCGTGAGCAAAACGTGCTTGCCGTCCAGCTCAAAAAAGTCCGGGCACTCCCACATCAGGCCGTAGCGGTTGCGGTTTTTGGCCA
>CANRBN010000044.1 GCA_947628865.1 uncultured Gemmiger sp. | reverse complement strand
TCCAGCCCGTGGTCGGCGTTGTCGATGGTCAGGCTGACGGCGGCGTAGCCCATGGCGCCGCGCGTCTGCGTGCCGCCGAAGATGACGTTTTCCATCTTGCCGGCGCCGCGCAGCTGCTTGGAGCTCATCTCGCCCAGCACCCAGCGGATGGCATCGGAAATGTTGCTCTTGCCCGAGCCGTTGGGCCCCACCACGCCGGTGATGCCGGCGCCGATGGTGAGCCGCGTGCGGTCGGGAAAGCTCTTGAAGCCCTGTATCTCCAGTTCTTTTAAACGCATAGACGTTTCCTTTTATCTGTCATTGGCGGGGGCGCCGGTTCAACGTCCCAATGCTTCGAGCGCGGCGCGGGCGGCCTGCTGCTCGGCGGCCTTTTTGCTGTGCCCCGTGCCGTGGGCGAGCAGGACGCCGTTGCGGTACACGCCGACCGTAAAGCTCTTGGCATGGTCGGGGCCGGATTCGGCCTCGATGCGGTATTCAAGATGCGCGGCGGCGTCCTGCTGGACGAGCTCCTGCAGGCGGGTCTTGCAGTCCTCATCGGCTGTGGTGCCCTGGCGCAAAAACGGCAGGATGAACGCGCGCGCGCAGTCGAGCCCGCCGTCGAGATAGATCGCGGCGATGAGCGCCTCGAACGCGTCGGATACGACGCTGGGGCGCCGCCGCCCGCCGCCGAGCTCCTCGCCGCGGCCAAGGCGCAGGTAGGCGCCGAGCTCGATCTGCTGCGCGAAGCGGTAGAGCGCCTCCTCGCTGACAAGGCTGGCCCGCATGCGGGTCAATTCGCCCTCGGGGCGGTCGTACTGGTGGAAGAGATGGTCGGCGGCGACCACCGACAGCACACTGTCGCCCAGAAACTCCAGCCGCTCGTTGTGGCCGGTGGGGGTGCGGGCCTCGTTCGCGTAGCTCGTGTGGGTGAGCGCGCGCTCCAGCAGCGCTTTGTCCTTAAAATCGTAGTGCAGCGTTTTTTCCAGCTGCGCGGGGCTGCGTTGCGGCATGGGGCGTACCTCGCTTATTCCTGTGTTTGGGCGGCGGCGGTCTCGGCCAGAGCGGCCTGCATGGTGCCGCACAGATCGCCCTCGACGCAGAGCCTTGCCTGCCGGATGGCGTTCTTGATGCCGCGGGCATGGCTGGAGCCGTGCGCCTTGATGACCGGCCTGGCGGCGCCCAGCAGCGGCGCGCCGCCGACCTCCTCGGAGTCCATCATGCGCTTGATGTCGCCCAGGCCCCCCTTGACGCCGAGGTAGCATACCTTGGTGACGAGATTTGCCTTGAAGACCGTTTTGAGCATGCCGAGCAGCGTTTTGGCCACGCCCTCGGTGAGCTTGAGCACGACGTTGCCGACAAAGCCGTCACACACGACGACGTCGACGGCGCCGTCCATGATATCGCGCGGCTCGATGTTGCCGACGAAGTGGATGGCGGGATTGGCTTTGAGCAGCTGGTGCGCGGCCCGGTAGGTGGGCGTGCCCTTCGTCTCCTCGGCGCCGTTGTTGACGAGCGCGACGGCGGGGTCGCTGCGGCCCATGACCTTTTGGGCGTAGACGCTGCCCAACACGCCGAAGGCGTTGAGCATCTCGGGCCGGCACTCGACGTTGGCGCCGCAGTCCAGCAGCAGGATGTTCTGCCTGGCGGCGGGCAGGACGGCGGCCAGCGCCGGGCGCTTGACGCCCTTGACGGTGCGCACGATGAGGCTCGTCGCCACATGCAGCGCGCCGGTGGAGCCCGCCGAGACGAATGCGTCGCCCTCGCCGTTTTTGAGCATCGTCAGCCCCTTGACGAGCCCCGAATCGGTCTTGTGGCGCACGCTCTTGACGGGGTCGTCGTGCATGGTGACGGTCTCCTTGCAGTCGACGACGGCAAAGGGAGCGAGGTCGATGCCGTTCTCGGCGGCGCAGGCCCGGATGGCCTTTTCGTCGCCCAGCAGCGTGAGCTCCATGCCGGCGCCGAACTCCCTGACGGCGTCGGCGGCGCCCTGCAGTACGGCGGCGGGGGCGTTGTCGCCGCCCATGGCATCCAGCAAGATCTTCATGGCAAGCACCTCTTTTTACAGCATCGCGGCCCAGGGCCGCAGGGCGGCGAGGGCGGTATCGGCAAGGATCTGACAGCGCGCGCGCTTGTCGCGCACGGCGCCGAGCTCCGGCGTGCGGGGCAAAAGCCCCATGTTGGCGCCCATGGGCTGGAAATCCCTGTTGGGCGCGGTGATGTAGGCGGTGAGGGCGCCGCACATCGTCTCGGGCGGCGGGGGCGGCAGCGTCAGCCCCCGCAGGCGCGCCCACAGCTGGCGCGCGGCCAGCAGGCCGCTGGCGGCGGATTCCATGTAGCCCTCAAAGCCGGTGATCTGGCCGGCAAAAAATACGTTTGGATGTTCCTTCAGGCACAGCCGCGGGGTGAGCACCGCCGGGCTGTTCAAAAACGTGTTGCGGTGCATCACGCCCCAGCGCGCGAACTCGGCGTTCGCAAGGCCGGGGATCATGCGGAAGACGCGCGCCTGCTCGCCCCATTTGAGGTTGGTCTGGAAGCCGACGAGGTTGTAGAGCGTTTTTTCGGCGTTCTCGGCGCGCAGCTGGACGTTGGCCCACGGGCGGTGGCCGGTGGCGGGATCCCTGAGCCCGACGGGGCGCAGCGGCCCGAAGCGGATGGTGTCGGCGCCGCGGGCGGCCATGACCTCGATGGGCATGCAGCCCTCGTAGACGGTCAGGGCATCGGCGGCGTGCAGCGGCGCGCGCTCGGCTGTTACGAGCGCTGCGTAAAACGCCTCGTACTCGGCCTTTGAGAACGGGCAGTTGAGGTAGTCGGCCTCGCCGCGGCCATAGCGGCTGGCGGCGAACACCCTGGAAAGGTCAAGGCTCTCGGCGGTGACGATGGGGGCGACGGCATCATAAAAATGCAGGCGCGCATCCCCGGTCAGCGCGGCGACGGCGTCGGCCATCGCGCCCTCGGTCAGCGGCCCGGTGGCGACGAGCACCGGCGCGCTCCCGTCGATGCGGGCGGCCTGCTCGCGCCGCAGCGTGATGTTGGGGTGCGTTTCCACCATTTTCGTGACGGCGGCGGAGAACACGTCGCGGTCGACGGCCAGCGCCCCGCCGGCGGGCACGCGCGCCGCCTCGGCGACCGGCAGCAGGTGGCTGCCCAAAAGGCGCATCTCGGCCTTGAGCAGGCCGGCGGCCGAGTCCAGCCGCTCGGCCTTTAAGGAGTTGGAGCAGACGAGCTCGGCGAGGGCGGCGCTTTTGTGCGCGGGGGAATATTTTTGGGGCTTTTGCTCCCACAGCTCCACCGCCGCGCCGCGGTCGGCGAGCCAGAGCGCGGCCTCGCACCCGGCGAGACCCGCGCCGTATACGGTCACGCGGTTCATGCCTGCTTTTTCTCCGTCGGTTTGGAGAAGCCGCAGCTCTCTTTCAGGCAGACGAGCTGCCCGCGGCGCTTGAACAGCGTGCCGCCGCACTGCGGGCAGGGCTCGGGGGTGGGCTCGTCCCAGGTCATGAACCTGCAGTCCGGGTAGTTGCCGCAGCCGTAGTACACGCGTCCCTTGGCGCTCTTGCGCAGCAGCATTTTGCCGCCGCACTGCGGGCATTTGCCGCCGGTGTCCTTGACGAGCGGGTGGGCGTTGCGGCAGGCGGGGAAGCCGCTGCACGCGACGAATTTGCCGTACCGGCCCGAGCGGATGACCATCGGCTTGCCGCAGAGCTCGCAGACCTCGTCGGTGGGGATATCGGCCACCTTGACGCGCTGGTCCTTCATGTTCTCCTCGGCCTTTTCGAGGCTTTGGGCGAGATTTTTGTAGAACCCGTCGACGGTGGTGACCCAGTCGGCGGCGCCGTTCTCGACGACGTCGAGCTTTTTCTCCATATCGGCGCTGAACGTGACGTCGACGATGTCGGGGAACTGCGCGAGCATGACCTCGTTGACGGCCTGGCCGAGCGGCGTGGTCTTGAGCTTTTTCTGCTCGCGCTCGACGTAGCCGCGGTCGATGATGGTGGAGATGGTCGGCGCGTAGGTGGAGGGGCGGCCGATGCCGTTCTCCTCCAGCGCGTGGATGAGCGTGGCCTCGGTGTAAAGCGGCGGCGGCTGGGTGAATTTCTGCTCCGCCGAGAGCTTTTTGAGCGCGAGCACCTGCCCGGGCGCGAGCGCCGGGAGGGCGGTCTCCTTTTTCTGCTTCTCGTCGGTGGCCTCCTCGTACAGGGCGGTGAAGCCGTCGAACGCGACGCGGAAGCCGCTGGCGTGGAACAGATACCCGCCGGCGGCGATGTCGGCGGCGACGGTGTCGAGCTGGCTGTCGGCCATCTGGCTGGCCATGAAGCGGCTCCAGATCAGGCGGTACAGGCGCGCCGTATCGCCCGAGAGGCTCTGCTCGACCTCCTCCGGCGTCAGCGACGGCAGCGAGGGGCGGATGGCCTCGTGCGCGTCCTGCGCGGCGGTGGCGGAGCGGCTTTTCCAGCGGCGCTGGGTCTTGCAGACGTACCCCTCGCCCCAGCGCGCGCCGATGTACGCCCTGGCCGCGGTGACGGCCTCGTCCGACACGCGCAGCGAATCGGTGCGCATGTAGGTGATGAGGCCCAGCGTGCCGCGGCCCGCGATGTCGACGCCCTCGTACAGCGTTTGGGCGGCGCGCATGGTGCGCGCGGCGGAAAAGCCGAAGCGGCGGCTGGCCTCCTGCTGGAGCGTCGAGGTGATGAACGGCGGCGCCGGGGAGCGGCGGCGGCGTCCATTCTCGACTTTCTGCACGGTGTACACGGCGCCGTCCAGCTGCTTTTGGATGGCCGCGGCGGCGGCGCCGTCGCGCACAGTGAGCTTTTTGCCGGCGGCGTCGGCGACGAGACGCGCGGTGAACGTATCGGCCTTTTTGCCGCCCTGCGGGCAGAGCAGCGCGTCAAGGTTCCAGTATTCCTCGGGCTTGAAGTTCTCGACCTCCAGCTCGCGGTCGCGGATGATGCGCACGGCCACGCTCTGCACCCGGCCCGCCGACAGCCCGCGCCGCACCTTGCGCCACAAAAACGGGCTGAGCTTGTAGCCGACGAGGCGGTCGAGCTCGCGCCGGGCCTGCTGCGCGTTGAACAGATCCATGTCGATGGCGCGGGGATGGGCCATGCCCTCCCGCACGCCCTTTTGGGTGATCTCGTCAAAGGTGACGCGGTTGGGCGCGGCGGGGTCGAGCCCGAGCAGCTGCGCGAGGTGCCAGCTGATGGCCTCGCCCTCGCGGTCGGGGTCGGTGGCGAGCAGCACACCGTCGGCCTTTTGGGCGGCCTCCTTGAGCTCCTTGACGAGCTTCTGCTTGCCCTTGATGGTGACGTATTTGGGGCGGTAGCCGTGCTCGACATCGATGCCGAGGCTCGATGCCGGCAGATCCCGCACATGGCCCATGCTGGCGGTGACCTTGTAGCCGCGGCCCAGATATTTGCCGATGGTCTTGGCCTTGGCGGGGGATTCGACGATGAGAAGTGTTGGCATTTGGCAGGGTTCTCCTCGGTTTCAATGGAAGTAGGGGCGCTTTGGAGCGCGGGAGGGCGGTGCGCCGCTCAGACCGCCGTATAGCGCTGGCCGGGCCAGCTCTGCGCGGCGCCGGCCAGCTCCAGCTCGAGCAGCGCGGAGAGCACGGCGGCGGCGGGCAGCGCGCTGCGACGCACGATGTCATCGACGGGGCGCGGGGTCTGGTCGAGCACGGCGAGCACGGCCTGCGCCCCGGGGCCGAGGGCGGCGGTATCGGGCGCGGCGGTGCGCGCCGGGGCGGCGGCCTCGGCGTCCATGCCGAGGGCGGCGAGCACATCGTCGGCGGCGGTGAGCACGGCGGCCTGCCCCGATTTGAGCAGGGCGTTGGTGCCGGCGCTGTTCTGGCTGTAGATGCTGCCCGGCACCGCCAGCACCGGGCGTCCGTAGCGCCGCGCGTGGCTGACCGTGTTGAGCGTGCCGCTCTTGCGGCGGGCCTCGGCCACGCAGAGGGCCTCGCCCAGGGCGGCGATGAGGCGGTTGCGGGCCAAAAACGTGGCGGTCTGTTTTTTGGCAAAGCCGGGCGGGTACTCGCTCACCACGCAGCCGCCGAGGCGCTCGATGTCCCGCCGTAAGGCGGCGTTGGCGGCGGGGTAGGTCACGTCGATGGGGGTGCCGAGGAACGCCACGGTCACGGCGCCGGCCTCGACGGCGGCGCGGTGGCCCGTGCTGTCCAGCCCGTCGGCGAGGCCGCTGACGATGACGACGCCCTGCCTTGCCAGCTCGAGCGAGAGGTCATGGCAGGCCTGGGTGCCGTACTGCGTGGGCCGGCGGGTGCCCACCATGCCGACGTAGCGCCCGCCGTTGAGGCAGCGCGTATCGCCGGTGGCGTAGAGCGCGAGGGGCCGGTCGGGCAGCGAGGCAAAGCGGGCGGGGTAATCGGGCGCCCCGGGGGTGAGGACGGCGATGCCGGCGCGCCGGCACTGCTCAAGGCGCGGGGCATAGTCGCCCGGGCCGGTGGCGAGCAGCGCCCCGACCGCGTGGCGGGTGAGGTACGCGGGCAGCGGCGCGCCGGCGCACACGCTCTCATAGAGCGCGCGCGGGTCGGGCCATTCCGCGAGCAGACGGCCCGCCTGCGCGCAGGCGGAGCCGAGCGCATCGGCCAGCCAAAGCCAGTACAGGGCGTTATCCATCGGCTTCCTCCCCATCCCGCAGGGCCGCGGCGCGGAAATGCCACAGCAGCACGCTGCCGGCGGCCCCGGCGTTGAGGCTTTCGACCCGGTCGGTCATCGGGATGCGCACGGCGGCCGCGCAGGCGTCGAGCACGGGGCGCGAGAGGCCCTGCCCCTCGCTGCCGATGACGAGGCATACCCCGCCCCGCCCCGCCGTGACGGTGTGCAGCGGCTGCGCGCCGTACAGCGCCGCCGCCAGGCACAGAACGCCGCGGCCCTTGAGCGCCGCCAGCACGGCGGGCAGATCCTCCACGCACAGCACCGGCAAACGCCCCGCCGCGCCCATGCTGGCGCGCAGGGTCCTTGGGGCAAAGGGCGCCGCGCACCCCGGCCCGAGCACGGCGAGCTCGAACCCGAACGCGGCGGCGCTGCGCAGCAGCGTACCGACATTGCCGGGATCCTGCACGCCCTCGAGCGCGAGCACCCGCGCCGCCGTTTGCAGCAGCGCGGGGTCGGTACCGGGGGTCTCGAACAGCGCGAACACCTGCTGCGTGCTGGCCGTGCCGGCGAGCTTCTCGGCCACATGCGGCGCCACGAGCGTGGTCGCCCCCGCGAACGCGGCGAGCGCCGGCGTGCGGTCGAGCGCCGCCTCGGTGGCGAAGAGGGCGCGCAGGCGGCAGCCGCGGGCCAGCTCCAGGCAGAGCTTGGGCCCCTCGGCGAAAAACAGGCCGGCGGCGGCGCGGGCGCGCGCGTCGTCGCGCAGGCGGCAGGCGTTTTTGACGGCCGTGTTGTCACGGCTCGTGACGGTTTGCATCGCGGTGCCCTCAAACAAATGTGACGCACGCGCACACGCGCGGGCGTCACAGTGGATATCCGGTCTCAGGCCTTTTTGACTTTGGCGACCAGCGCGTTGAAGCTGGCGGGGTCGTGGATGGCCATCTCGCTGAGCATCTTGCGGTTGAGCTCGATGCCGGCTTTCTTCAGGCCGTTCATCAGGGTGGAGTAGTTCATGCCCTGCGCGCGCGCCGCGTTGTTGATGCGGGTGATCCACAGGCTGCGGAAATCGCGCTTTTTCTGCTTGCGGCCGATGAAGGCATAGTTGCCGCTCTTCATCACGGCCTGCTTGGCCATGCGGAAATGCTTGCTCTTGGAGCCGTAGTAGCCCTTCGCGAGCTTGAGGGTCTTTGCGCGACGCTTGTGCGTCATGGTAGCGCCTTTGATACGAGCCATGGTATTCTATCTCCTTTACACAGTCACATTGATATGCCGGCCAAAGGCCTGCTCAGCCGCCGTAGGGCATCATCCTGCGCACGGTGGCGGCGTTGGTCTCGTCCACATAGTGCGGCATGCGCAGCCCGCGGGAGAGCTTGGTGGTCTTTTTGGTCAGGATGTGGCGGCGCTTGGTGGCGTTGCGCTTGATCTTGCCGGTGGCCGTCATCTTAAAGCGCTTCTTGGCGCCCGACAGCGTCTTGAGTTTCATCTTAGCCATTTTCAGTTTCCTCCAAAATACAGATTTTACCTGGTGGGTGCCGGGGACAGGAACATCATCATGCTGCGGCCCTCCAGCTTGGGCGGCTTGTCGACGACGGCCTTGCCGGCCAGCGCCGCGGCAAAGCGGTTGTGCACCTCCAGCCCCAGGCTGGTGTGCGCCATCTCGCGCCCGCGGAACCGGATCGACACCTTGAGCTTGTGCCCCTGCTGCAGGAATTTGACAGCCTGGTTGACCTTGGTGTTGAAATCGTTGGTGTCGATGTTGAGCGAAAGGCGGATCTCCTTGAGCTCGACCGTTTTCTGGTTTTTGCGGGCCTCTTTCTCGCGCTTCTGCATCTCGAACCGGTATTTGCCGTAGTCGAGGATCTTGCAGACGGGCGGCTTGGCCTGCGGCGCCACCTTGACGAGGTCAAGATCCTGCTCCATGGCCATGCGCAGCGCGTCGCGCGGGCTCATGATGCCCATCTGCTGGCCGTCTGCGCCGACCAGGCGGATCTCCTTGTCACGGATACGCTCGTTGATCTCCAGTTCCTTTGCGTTGTTGTTGCCGGCGATCGTAATACACCCCCATCCAAAGGTTTGCGTTGGTACGGCAAAAGCGGCTGCGATACGAGCAGCCGCCATCCATACGCGCAGCGCCCTCGCGGGCCTGCGTTCGCGTATGACCCGGGGCCAAAAGCCGGCCCGCAAGGTGAGCTGGCGGTGCAAAACCGCGCTGCTGCTTTTTTTACGCTGAATATCTTAGCACGGGCGGCGGCGCTTGTCAAGGCCCCGGGGCGCCCCGCCCGGCAAAAAATTTTTACCGGCGGGCTATAGCCAGCACAGGCGGAATATGGTATTATGGATGATGGAATATTGTGGGAGAGGACGGCGTTCTATGCCCATCACGAACAAGCTGCGCGCGGCGCTGTTTTTCGGCGGTGTCTCGAGCGAGCATGAGATCAGCTGCGTTTCCGCCGCCGCCTGGCTGCGCGCCTTGCGCAAAAGCCCCTGCGCGGAGAAATACGACGTGACGGCCATCGGCATCACGAAGGACGGGCGCTGGCTGCGCACGATGGCGTCGCCCGAGGCCGTGGAGAGCGGCGCGTGGGTGGACGCGCCCGGCAACGTGCCCTGTGTGCCCAGCCCCGACCGCGCCGACCGCTGCCTGTGGCTGCACACCGACGGCACCGCCGCGCGGCTGCCGGTGGATGTGGCGGTGCCCATCCTGCACGGCAGGAACGGCGAGGACGGCACCATCCAGGGCCTGTTCGAGCTGGCGGGCATCCCCTATGTGGGGTGCGGCGTGCTGGGCAGCGCCGTGTGCATGGACAAGGCCGTGGCCAACACCCTGATGGACGCGAACGGCGTGCCGCATTGCCGCTGGTGCTGGGCGGGCCGCGCCGAGGCCGAGAGCCAGCTGGACGCGCTGTGTGACCGCGTCGAGAACCGGCTGGGCTACCCCGTGTTCGTCAAGCCGGCGAACGCGGGCTCCAGCGTGGGCGTGAGCCGCGCTGAGGACCGTGAGCAGCTCGTGCGGGCCATCCAGATCGCCCTGGCGGAGGACGGCAAGCTCGTGTTCGAGGAGGCCGTTGTCGGGCAGGAGGTCGAGTGCGCCGCCATCGGCGACCCGGACGACCCCCGGACCGTCTGTGCCACGCGCCCGGGCGAGATCCTGGCCGGCGACACCTTTTATACCTATGACGACAAATACAAAAACGGCGTCTCGCAGACCGTGATCCCGGCGCGGCTTTCGGCGCAAAAGCTCGACGAGGTCAGGGCCGCGGCCATCCACGCCTACACGGCGCTGGGCTGCACGGGGCTCGCCCGCTGCGACTTTTTTGTGGAAAAGGAGACGGAGCGCGTGCTCTGCAACGAGCTCAACACCATGCCGGGCTTTACCGCCATCAGCATGTACCCCAAGCTGATGGAGGCGGCGGGGCTCTCCTTCCCCGCCCTGGCGGACAAACTGATTGGCCTGGCGCTTTCCCGCCGGAAAGGGGCATACTGATGGATAGACGGCCCATCGGGGTTTTTGATTCGGGGCTTGGGGGGCTGACCGCCGTGCGCCAGCTGCGCCGCATGCTGCCCGGGGAGGACATCGTCTATTTCGGCGATACCGGGCGCGTGCCCTACGGCCCGCGCGGGCGGGACACCATCCTCCAGTACGCGCGGCAGGACATCCGGTTTTTGCTCTCGCAGGGGGTCAAATGCATCGTGGCGGCCTGCGGCACCGTGAGCTCCACCTACCCCGCCGAGGAGGCCGCGGCCCTGCCGGTGCCCTACACCGGCGTGGTCGGCACGGCCGCCCGCTGCGCCGCCGAGGCCACCAAAAGCGGGCGCGTCGGGGTGATCGGCACGGCGGCCACCGTGCGCAGCGGCAGCTATGAGAAGGCCCTGCGCGCGCTGCGGCCCGACATCGCCATCACCGCGAAGGCCTGCCCGCTGTTCGTGCCGCTCGTGGAGAACGGCTTCATCGAGCCGGGCGACCCGGTGGCCGCGCTGGTCGTGGAGCGCTATCTCGCCGAGGTGCGCGCCTCCGGGGTGGACACGCTGATCCTGGGCTGCACGCACTACCCGCTGCTGCGCCCCGCCATCGCGGACTTCATGGGCGCGGGGGTCACGCTCATCGACGTGGGGCAGATGACCGCCGTGGCCGCCGCCGGCATGCTGGGCGAGCGGGGGCTTTTGAACGACGGCGCGCGCGCCGGCACCGCCCGCTACTATGTGAGCGACACGCCGGAGGATTTCGCCGCGCTGGAAACGATGTTTTTGGGCGAGTACGCCGGCGGGCCGGTCGAGCGCATCGCCATCGAAACGTATTAAAGGGAAACGGACATGGAAGAAAACTATCTGATCACCATCAAGGGCACGATGCAGCAGAACGGCGAGAGCGACAGCGTCGAGCTGATGACCCGCGGCAGCCTTGTGCACAAGGACAGCGCCTACTACATCATTTATAAGGAGACCGAGGCCACCGGCTACACCGGCTGCACCACCACCGTCAAGGTGGCGGACGACGCCCGCCGCGTGACCATGACCCGCTTTGGCCCCGTGCCCAGCCAGCTCGTGGTGGAAAAGGGCACGCGCCACCTGTGCCATTACGACACCGGCTACGGCGCCGTGAGCCTTGGCGTGGCGGCGGACGAGATCGAGCCAAAGCTCTCGGGCCGCGGCGGGCGGCTCAAGTTCAGCTATACGCTGGACTCCGGCAACGAGGCGTTCATCAGCCGCAATCTCGTGGACATCACCGTCCGCCCGCTGCCGCCCAAAGAAAAGCAGGACGCGAAAAGGAGTTAAGGCCCCATGCTCAACTACCCGTACAAAAACTTTGACCCGCGCGCCGACCTTGCCGCCGAGGCGCGCGCGGTCCTGGTGCAGGCCGCGCAGGCCGCGATGGCGGACGGCAGCCTGCCGCAGGCCGGGCTGCCCGCCTTTATCACCGAGACGCCGGCGGACGCCAAAAACGGCGATGTGGCCGCGAACCTTGCCATGGCCGGCGCGCGCGTGTGGCGCATGCCGCCGCGCAGGATCGCCGAGACCATCGCCGCCCATCTCGATCTGCACGACCGCACCGGCGTGTTCGACCGCGTCGAGGTGGCGGGGCCGGGCTTCCTCAACTTTCATGCCTCGCTGTCCTGGCTGACGAGCGTGGTGTTTGCCGCCACGATGGACGGGCAGTATGGCCGCACCGACGCCGGCAAGGGCAGGCGCTGCAACGTGGAATTCGTTTCCGCCAACCCGACGGGGCCGATGCACATGGGCAACGCCCGCGGCGGCGCGCTGGGCGACGGCATCGCCGCCTGCCTCGAGTGGGCCGGCTACGATGTGACGCGGGAATTCTACATCAACGACGCCGGCAACCAGATCGACAAGTTCGGCAAGAGCCTCGCCATCCGCTACCTCCAGCTCTTCAAGGGCGAGGACGCCTGCCCCCTGCCCGAGGAGTGCTACCAGGGCGCCGACATCATCGCGCACGCCAGGGCCTTTGCGGCGGAGCACGGCGACGCGTACGTCGACGGCGACTTTGAGGCGCTCAAGCGGGCCATCGTGGCGAAGGCCCTGCCGGAAAACATCGAGGGGCTGCAGCGCGACCTTGCCAAATACCGCATCGAATACGACGTGTGGTTCCACGAGAGCGAGCTGCACAAGTCCGGCGCCGTGCAGGCCGTGGTGGACAAGCTGCTCGCAAGCGGCGCCTGCTACCGCGCCGAGGACGGGGCCGTGATGTACAAAAGCGCGCAGTACAGCGCGAAATACGGCGTCGCCAACCGCAAAAAGGACGGCGAGGACGAGGCGAAGGACGAGGTGCTCGTGCGCGCGAACGGCGTGCCCACCTACTTTGCCGCCGACATCGCCTACCACTACAACAAGCTGGCGGAGCGCGGGTTCGAGAAAGCCATCGACGTCTGGGGCGCCGACCACCACGGCCATGTGGCGCGCATGAAGGGCGCGATGGACGCCATCGGGCTGGACGGCAGCCGGCTGGACATCGTGCTGATGCAGATGGTCAACCTGATGCGGGACGGCCAGCCCGTGCGCATGTCCAAGCGCACCGGCAAGGCCATCACGCTGACCGACCTTTTGGACGAGGTGCCCATCGA
>CANRBN010000043.1 GCA_947628865.1 uncultured Gemmiger sp. | reverse complement strand
GCCGAGTATGCGGCGCAGCTCCTGGCCGCGGCGGGCCTTGTGCTGACGCCGCGGGAGGATTTCCTCTGCGAACGGCATCGCACCCGCTTCAAGGCGCTTTCCCCCGCCGAAAAGGCGGCGCTCGTGCGCGAAAAGCCGGCATTTGGCCGTGTCATCTGCCGCTGCGAGACCGTGACCGAGGGCGAGATCCTGGAGGCCATCGCCTCGCCCATCCCGCCGCGCTCGGTGGACGGCGTCAAGCGCCGCGCGAACGCCGGTATGGGGCGGTGCCAGGGCGGCTTCTGCGCGCCGCGCGTGGTGGAGCTGCTCTGCCGGGAGCTGGGGCTCGCGCCCGGCGCGGTCGTGCAGGATCGCGCCGGCAGCTGGCTGCTGGCGGAAGAGACCAAAGGAGGCGGGCGCCATGTATGATCTGATCGTCGTCGGCGGCGGGCCCGCCGGGCTTGCCGCGGCCTGCGCCGCCTGGGACGGCGGGCTGCGCAGCATCCTGCTCGTCGAGCGTGACCGCGACCTGGGCGGCATCCTGAACCAGTGCATCCACAACGGCTTCGGCCTGCACCGCTTTCAGGAGGAGCTCACCGGCCCCGAATACGCCGCCCGCTTCATCGAGCTGCTGGGCCGTACCGGCGTGGAGGTGCGCACCGACACGATGGTGCTGGAGGTAACGCCCGACAAGACCGTGCACATGGTCGGCAAAGAGACCGGCTACCGCGCCGAACAGGCCAGGGCCGTCGTGCTGGCCATGGGCTGCCGGGAGCGCACGCGCGGCGCCATCAACATCCCCGGCACAAGGCCGGCGGGGGTGTTCACCGCCGGGGCGGCGCAGCGCTATGTCAACATGGAGGGCTGGCTGCCGGGGCGCCGCGTCGTGATCCTGGGCAGCGGCGACATCGGGCTCATCATGGCGCGCCGCATGACGCTGGAGGGCGCCAAGGTGCTGGCCTGTGTCGAGGTGATGCCCTATTCCGGCGGGCTGACGCGCAACATCGTGCAGTGCCTGCAGGATCACGACATCCCGCTCTACCTCTCCCACACCGTGACCGAGATCCGCGGCGACCGGCGCGTCGAGCAGGTGGTGGTGAGCGAGGTCGACGCGCAGCGCCGCCCCATCCCCGGCACCGAGCGGGTGTTCGACTGTGACACACTGCTGCTCAGCGTGGGGCTCATCCCCGAAAACGAGCTGACCGCGCAGGCCGGCATCCCGCTCGACCCGCGCACGAAAGGCGCCGTGGTGTTCGAGAACATGGAGACCGCGCTGCCCGGCGTTTTCGCCTGCGGCAATGTGGCGCATGTGCATGACCTTGTCGATTTTGTCAGCGCCGAGAGCGAGCGCGCCGGCCATGCGGCCGCCGAATGGGTGCTGCGCGGCGGCGCCGATGACGGCGGGCCGGCGGTGGCGCTTGTGAACGGCGACGGCGTCAGCTACACCGTGCCGCAGCGCATCCGCGTACGGCATGTCGAAACGGGCTGCGGGGTGTTCTTCCGCGTCAACCGCGTGTGCGGGGCGTGTCGCATCGTCGTGCGCGACGGGGAAAGGACGGTGGCAGCGTTCAAGCGCGAGCGCCTCAACCCCGGCGAGATGGAGAGCATCACCCTGCCGCGCGCCCTGCTCGAGAAAGCGCAGGGCCCCCTGACCGTTGCCATCGAGGAGGTGCCGGCATGAAAGAGCTGATCTGCATCGTCTGCCCGAGAGGCTGCCATTTGCAGGTGGATGAGGCGAACGGCTGCGCCGTTTTTGGCAACGGCTGCCCGCGCGGCGCGGCCTACGGCAAAGCCGAGCTCACCCACCCGACGCGCACCGTCACCACGACGGTGCGGTGCACCGGCGCCCGTCTGCCGCGCTGCCCGGTCAAGACCGCGGCACCGGTGCCAAGGGAGAGCATCCCCGCCGTGATGGCGGCGCTGGACGGCGTGCTGGTGCGGGCCCCGGTCAAGCCGGGGCAGGTGGTGCTGGCCGATGTGTGCGGCACCGGGGTGGACGTCATCGCCACGCGCGCGCTGTAGGCGCGCTCACCTGATCACAAAGACAAAACGCCGGCGGGCCCAGACTGTCAAAAAAGATGCATTGAAAACTGATCGGCCCTGACTGACATGTTCGCGCCCGCAGGCGCACGTCGGAGGCCAACCGCGCGAAGCGCGGCTCTTAGGCTGGAGACGCAGGCAGGGCCCGATACCTCAGAGAAAAAAATGCCGTTCTCATGCCCATGGGCATGAGAACGGCATTTTTTTTGCGACGGGGTGTGTCCTGTGAGAGAGGCGCAAAGCGACGCCTTTTATCGTCCGCGTTCGCGGACGAATATTGCGGGCATGGCCCGCCGCCGGCCTGGTTTGCGCAAATCGGCGTGCCGTCAGGGCCGGGCGGAGGCCTCGAGCAGGTCGCAGATGTGCCGCGCGGCATGGCGCGGGATGCAACGGCGCTGGCTTTCGAGCATCTGCCGCCGCGCGGCGGCGCCGGAGAGCTTCGCGAGCGCGGCGGGCAGCTCCCTGCGGGGGTCTTCCACCGGCAGGCACATGCCGCTGCGGGCAAAGAAATCGAGGTTGTGCGTCTCACAGCCGGGGATGGGCGTCATCAGGATGAGCGCCGTGCCCACGTTGGCCGCCTCGGTCGAGGAAAGGCCGCCGGGCTTGGTGATGAAGACATCACAGGCACGCATATGGTCGGCCATTCGATCGGTATAATCGAGGATATCACACTGCGCGCCGTACTGCTGGCGGAGCTTTTCGTACAGGCGGCGGTTGTTGCCGCAGCAGACGACGACGCGCCCGCCGCCCTGCCGCAGCAGCACCTCGACGGCCTGCGCCACGCTGCCCGCGCCGATGCTGCCGCCGGCGACGAGGTAGACGGGCTCGGTCTCGGCAAAGCCGAGGCGGCGGCGCGCGGCGGCCCTTTCGCCGGGCGTGAAATCGCTGCCCACCGGGATGCCCAGCGGCACGAGCTTCTCGCGCGGGATGCCGCGGCCGGCAAATTCCTGCACGAGCTCGGGCGAGGGGATGACATAGCGGTCACAGTCCGTCTCCTCGGTGAACGGGATGCAGGTGTAGTCGGTGGCGATAAAGCAGGTGAACGGCAGCGGCAGGCCGCGCTTTTTCATCGAGGTCAGGATCTCGGCGGGGAAAAGATGCGTCGATACGATACAGTCACACGGATGGGCCTGCAGATAATTCTCGAGCACCGGCGCCATGATCTGGTTGACGTGGTAGACCGGCGATTTGATGGGCAGCCTGCGGTAGGTATCGCCCAGCGCATAGACGGCGCCGAACGCATGCGGCGCCTTTTGCGCCACCGAAATGTAGGTGTTGTTGACGGCCTGCGAGGTGTGCGCGCCGGCCAGGTCATACGGGTCGAGAAAGGTGACGCTGTGCCCGCGCGCGAGCAGCTCCCGCTCCACCGCGTGCCCGGCGGAATCATGGCCGCCGCCGGTGCCGCAGGAAAGGATCAGTGCTTCCACAAAAGGCCCACCTCACATCTGGCTTTTTGCTCGCGGCTCAGGGCCATCCGGGTGCACACCGCCGCCGTGATCACAAGGTAGCCCGCCAGCGGGCCGGCGGCGATGTGCCGCAGCACCATGAGCACCGCGCACAGCAGATAGGCCGCGATGGTGCGGTAGTAGTGGGGCGAGATGCGCACGACCACCGAGAAAAAGATAAAGGAGGCGGCGAACAGCATGAAGGGCTGCAGGTACGGCGTCAGCCCCAGCAGCGCGCCGAAGCTGGCGGCGATGCCCTTGCCGCCGTGGAAGCCGTAGAACACCGGCAGGATGTGCCCCACCACGGGCGCCGCCAGCAAAAGCGGCAGCCCCCAGCGCGGCAGCGGCCCCAGGTGCGTGAACAGCCAGACCGGCACCGCCGCCTTGGCCAGGTCGCCGAGCAGCGCGAGCGTGCCGCACCAGAACCCCCCGCACACATAGGCGTTGGCGACGCCGGGGTTGGCATCCGGCATGGCGGCGTATTTTTCGCGCACGCCAAACAGCGTGCCGAACACATTTGCGTACAGCACGCTGCCGGAAAGATAGGCTGCCAGGATGTAAAGCCCGCATTGGAGCATACCGGTTCTCTCCCCCCTGCGCCCCGCCGCGACCGGCCACGGGGCGTTGTTTTGTGCACAAAACCACTATACCACGTTTGTCCCGCGCATGCAAGAGCAGGCGGCCCCGCGCGCCGCCTGGCGCGGCAGGCCGCCGCAGACTGTCGAAAAAGGTGTTTTCTGAATCCATCGACCTCGGCTGACATGAGCAGACGAGGTCGATACCTCTAGAGCAAAAAATGCCGTTCGAGTCGCCTTTAGGCATGAGAACGACATTTTTTGCGACGGGGTGTGTCCAAGAGAGGGGCGCAGGCGGACTGGCGCAGCCAGCTTAGCCAAGCCCCTCTTTTGCAGCGTGTCGAGTTTCTCGACACGCTGAGGCGGCCCCCGCGCGCCGCCTGGCGCGGGGCCGCCGCAGACTGTCGAAAAAGCAGCCGGCTCAGCCAAGCCCCTCTTTTGCAGCGTGTCGAGCTTCCCGACACGCTGAGCCGCGCAGCAGGCGCTTCCAGCCCGGTGAAGCGAGATAATACCCGATCATGCACGCAAGGCCGAAGCAGAACGACGCCGGGATGCTGAGCATCACCCAGGTGCCGTCCATCCAGCGGGAGATGAGCCACGCGCCGGGGATGCGCACCGCCCACAGCATGAGCAGGTTGACCGCCGTTGTGTATTTGACCCGCCCCACGCCGTTCACGCAGCTGACCATCGCGTTGAACACCGCGAACACCCACTGGGAGAGCAGCAGCACCAGCACATAGCGCTGCGCGTAGAACAAAACGTCCGGGTCTTGATCAAACAGGCGCAGCAGCGACAGACGGAAGCGGAGCATCAGCAGCCCGCACAAAAGCGTGATGGCGCCGGAGGCCAGCGGGATGCTCACCGCGCCGCGGCGCAGACGCTCGCGGCAGCCGGCGCCGAAGTTCTGCCCGGCGAACGTGAGCGCCGCGCTGGACAGCGCGTTGACCGCGACGTTCGTGAGGTTGGTGACGCGCCCGCCCACCGAGGTGGCCGCCATGAACACGGCGCCCTGCGCGTTGATGAAGGTCTGCATGGCGAGATGCCCGAACGAAAACAGCGAGGAGTTGAGCCCGATGGGCAGCCCGAGCACGATGATCTTTTCAAGCTCCTGCGGCGCGCAGCGGTGCGGCAGCACGCTGAACCCCAGCTGCGGGAATTTTTTGCGTATGTACGCGATGCTGATGCCCCAGGAGAGCAGCATCGCGATGCTCGTGGCCAGCGCCACGCCGCCCACGCCCATGTGGAGCCCCGCCACGAACGCAAAGTCCAGCACGATGTTGGTGATGCAGGACACGAGCAGGAACCACAGCGAGGCCCTGCTGTCCCCCATGCCGCGCAGGATGCCGGCGTTCATGTTGTAGCCGATGTTGCCGAGCGTGCCGCAGAACACGATGCGGGTATAGGCGACGGCCTGCGCAAAGGTATCGGCGGGCGTTTGCATGAAGCGCAGGATGGCCGGCGCGCACAGGATGCCGAGCACCCCCACGGGGATGCCGCACGCGTAGACGAAGAAGACCGACGCCTTGCACAGCTGGCCGACGCGTTTTTCGTTTTTGGCGCCGATGCACTGGCTGACGAGGATGGACACGCCCTTGCCGATGCCGAGGAACACGCACAGCACCACCTCGACCGGCTGGGTGCTGGTGCCCACCGCGGCCAGGGCCGTCGTGTCACAGTAGCGGCCAATGACCAGTGTATCGACGGTGGTGTACAGCTGCTGCAGGACATCGCCCAGGATGATGGGCAGCGCGAACAGCATCACAGCCGA
Organism: uncultured Gemmiger sp.; assembly: GCA_947628865.1. Lineage (GTDB taxonomy): Bacteria > Bacillota > Clostridia > Oscillospirales > Ruminococcaceae > Gemmiger. The sequence continues at coordinate 6,869 of CANRBN010000043.1, read as the reverse complement.
GACGATGGGCCCGGTGGTCATGTCGACCTGGGCGCTGTGCGGGTGGTGGTGGGCGGTCAGTTCATGGTGGTACATGCGGGGGCTCCTTTGGGACGCGGGGGAATACCGTGACAGGCCGGAACCGCGCGGCAGCCCGCCGCGCGGCCAACAGGCCAGCTACCATAGTAGCGGCCCCCGCCGGCTTTGTCAAGCCGGCAGGGGCCACACAGCGTGTCGAGAAACTCGACACGCTGCAAAAGAGGGGCTCGGCGCCTTGCTTTACGCCGCGAGATCCTGCCCATAGTAAGCAGGATAGACGGCGGCGGCCATCTGCTTTGCGGCGGTGACGATGTTCTCGTTGGGCAGCGAGGAGGCCATGTTGTCGATGTACACGACCTCGCCGTTGCGCACGGCGGTCAGGCCGGCCCAGCCGTCGCGCGAGAGGATCTCGGCGACGGGGTCGTCGATGTAGTTGACGTTGGTCAAAATCACGTCCGGGTCGGCGGCGACGACGCTCTCGGCCTCGACGCTGCACCAGCCGTCGGTTTCGGCAAGGATGTTCTCGGCGCCGATGAGCCCGATGAGCTCGTCCAGATAGGTGCCGCTGCCGGTGCTGTACAGATACGGCGCGGCGGAGATCTCAAAATAAACGCTGCGGCGTTCTTCCTCCGGGATGGTGGCGGCGGTGGCGGCGAGCTCGCCGAGCGCGGCCGACATCTCCTCCACGATCTCGGCGCCGCGCTCGTTCTCGCCGAACGCCGCGGCGAGGAACGTGATGTCCTCCCCGACGTCGGCGATGCTTTGGGCGGTCGGCACGCACAGCACGCAGACGCCGGCATCCAGCAGCGGCTGGTAGGGGGCCTCCTGGTCGTAGAGCGAAAGGCTCGAGACAAGCAGCACGTCCGGGTCGAGCGCGACGAGCGCCTCGATATCGGGGCTGACCGTATCAAAGGTGGGCGCGTCGGCGGGCAGGCCCTCGAGCCCGACGCTGTTGAGATCATAGCCGACGATCCTGTCGCCAAGGCCGAGATCCACCACGGTCTGGGACAGCGACGGCGCCAGCGTGACGATGCTCCCGACGGTCTCGGGGATGGTGACGGCGGCGCCGCTGCGGTCGGTGGTGGGGCGCTGCGGCGCGGCGGGCTGCGAGGCCGCCGGCTCGGAAACAGCGGGCGCGGGGGCGGCGGGCTCCGAGGAGGCGGGCGCCGGGCCCGCCCCGCCGCAGGCGGAAAGCGCCAGCGCGGCGGCCAGCAGGAGAGAGGTCAGGGAAAGACGATCCGGTTTGGTTTTCATATACGATTCTCCTTACGGTTTTGGTGATGGCAAAAACAAAAACACCCTCCCGGGCCACGGAAAGGTGCATGCAGCGGCAGAAAGCCATACCGCCAGGGCGGTACAGCCCATCCAAACGCACAGCGCCATCGGTCGTGGCCGCCATACAGGGCAGACCCAGCGACCTGGCTTGAGCGCCTTTGGACGGCGCTGTCACAGTGGCGGGACCGTGCGGGATTCACACCCGGCTTCTCTGGTAAGATCGTCTGCCCTTGGAAACGGTATTCGGTTTTTGCGCGGTCATGAACGCGGTCTTATTATACAGGCCCGTGCCCGCTCTTGTCAAGCGGCGGCAAAAAAACGCTTGACAGCGGCGGAAAATGGCGGTATTCTGTTTATATGAACACGTTCAGAAAGGAGGGCATGCGCACGCCGAAGATCCTTGAAAACCTGCCCGAGCGCCTGCGCCTGGAAGCGCGCAGGCAGGTGCTGGAAAACGGCTGGCCGGCCATGACCATGCGCAGCGTGGCGGCGGGCTGCGGGGTGGGCGTCGGCACCGTGTACAACTACTACCCATCGAAGGAGGCGCTGACCGCGGCCTTTATGCTGGGGGACTGGCAAGCGTGCCTTGCGGGCATCGAGGCCGCGGCCAGGGACGCCGGCAGCCCGCAGCCGGTGCTCGACGCCATCCACCGCGAGGTCTCGGGCTTTGCGGATGTGTACCGCGACCTTTTCCGGGACGCCGCGGCGGCGGGCTTCGCCGGTTTTTCGCCCCGCTACCACCGGATGCTGCGCGCCCAGCTGGCCGCCCCGCTGCGGCGCTTCTGCCCAGACGATTTCACCGCCGAATTCATCGCCGAGGCGCTGCTGACCTGGACGGTGGCCGGCACGCCCTTGCCGCAGATCCGCGCCGTCGTGAACAAGCTGTTCGAGCCTTGACAAAACTGTAATAAAGGAGATGTCGCCCATGTCCAGCTTTGAAAACCTGCGTATCGTTGACAATTTCTACCAAACCTCGCTGTTTTTCCCGATGCCGACGGTCGTCATCAGCACGCTGTGCGAGGACGGCTCCACCACGCTGGGGCCCTATTCCCTCGTGCAGCCGTACTACATCGCGGGGCGGGAGTACTACGCGATGCTGCTGTCCTGCCGCAATTCCTCCAACACCGCGCAGAACATTTTGCGCGAGGGGCACTGTGCGCTCAACTTTGTGGACGACAAGCCCGGGACCTTCAAGGAGTGCGTCAAGCTCAGCTGGCCAGGCGACAAGCCGGAGGAAAAGATGCCCCGGTGCAATTTCCGGCGCGAGACGAGCCTTATCGAGGAGACGACGGGCGAAAAGCGCCCGCAGGTGCTCACCGACGCCATCCAGGTCATCGAGTGCACCTGGATGCGCGACCTCGACGGCGCCGGCGCCGACAAGCCCGGCGAGCTCGGCGGCTATCCCCCGCCCTACCACGATTTCAACGGCATCACATCCCAGTTCGGGGCGCATTTCATCCTGCGCGTGGACAAGATCCTGATGAAAAAGCAGTATTCCGACGCCATCATCCGCGGCGTCAAGGCGCGGGATTTCCCGCCGCTGCCGGTCGATTACGGCTACCGGGACAGCAAAAACTTCTGGTTCCACCGCAAGAGCTGGATGCACGCCGAGCTATTGCCGATGCGCGCCGCGACGCTGGAATCGGTGCGCTACGCGGCTGACCGTGCCGACGACACCGTCAAGTTCACCGACGAGGCGCTCAAAACCATTTTGAACGTGCCGCGCGTGTTCTTGCCGCTCGTGCTCAAGGGCTGCGTGGACTGGGCGAAAGAAAACGGCGTGACCCTCATCGACGAGACGCACATGAAGATCATCAACGACAAGCGTTCCAAGGAAAAGAACAAAAAGTAAGGAGGCAGCTTTTATGAAAGTCGTATTGGCGGGCGCCTATGGCAATCTCGGCGCCGACGTGTTCAAGGCGCTGCTCGCCGCCGGGCACACCGTGGTGGCGGCGGATATGATCGAGCGCGACCTGGGGCTGACCGGCGATTACACGTTCCGCAAGCTGGATGTGACCGACGCGGCCTCGCTGCAGGGCCTTTGCGACGGGGCCGACTGCGTCGTGACCACCGTGGGGCTGACCAAGGGCTCGGCCACCGTGACCAACTATGACATCGACTATCAGGGAAACCTGAACCTTTTGAACGAGGCGAAGCGCGCCGGCGTCCGGCATTTTGCCTATGTCTCGGTCATCAAGGCGGACAAGGCGCCCAACGTGCCGATGCTGCACGCCAAGTACCTGTTTGAGGAGGCGCTCAAAAAAAGCGGCCTGACCTACTGCATCTACCGCCCGACCGGCTATTTTTACGACATCGTCAAGGTGTTCCGCCCCATGATCGAAAAAGGCTCGGTGACGCTGCTCGGCAAGGCGCCGGTGCACGCCAACGTCGTCTCGACAGAGGATTTTGCCGCTTTCATCGTCGCGCATATGATGGACGAGAACAAGACCTACAATGTCGGCGGCAAGGAGACCTGGAGCTATGAGGAGATCGCCAACATGTGCTTTGCCGCCGCCGGCAAGCCGGCGGTCATCAAGCGCGCGCCGGCGTGGCTGTTCGACGTGCTGGCCTTTGTGAACAAGCTCAAGGGCAACGGCAAGGAGGCCATTTTGCGCTTCTCCAAATGGACGCTGACCGAGGAGATGGTCGGCGATACCGTGACCGGAGATATGAGCTTCAAGCAGTATATCGAAGACAGCTTTAAGGGGGCGTGAGCGATGGGTTGGCCGTATCTTGGCATCTTTTTCGGGTTGAGCCTGCTCGTATGCCTGTGCGGGTTCAAAAAGTACGTCTATTTCATGTCCATCGGGTACGGGTTCTCGGTGGCGGTCATCGGCGCGGCGCTGGCCGTGATGAGCCTGATGGGCATCTTCCGGGCGCAGGCGCCGCACTATCTGCTGTTTTTGCTGCTCGTCGTGTACGGCATCCGCCTCTCGGGCTTTTTGCTCTACCGCGAGCTCAAGAACGCCGCCTACCGCAAGACCCTGAAAGAAGCCACCGGCGAGGAGAGCGCGCTGCCCTTTTTCGTCAAGGTGGCCATGTGGCTGTGCATGGGTGTTCTGTATGTGGCGCAGACCTCGCCGGTCTCGTTCCGCATGATCAACGGCGGCGCCGTCAGCGGCTTTGTGTGGGCGGGCATCGTCATCTGCCTGTGCGCCATCGCGCTGGAGGCCGAGGCCGACCGCGAGAAATCCGCGCAGAAGGCCGCGCGGCCCGATATGGTCGCCACGCAGGGGCTTTACAAGCTCGTGCGGTGCCCGAACTATATGGGCGAGATCTTGTTCTGGACGGGGCTGACGGTCTCGAGCCTTGACACGCTGACCGGCGCCGGGCAGTGGGCGACGGTGCTCATCGCCTGGGTGTGCATCGTGTTCATCATGTTCAACGGCGCGCAGCGGCTGGAAAAGCGGCAGATGGCCCGCTACGGCGCGAACGCCGAGTACAAGGCCTACGCCGATACGACGCCCATTTTGCTGCCGCTCGTGCCCATCTACCACCTCAACAGGCAGAAGTAAAAAGGAGGCCGCCATGAAGGACTTTTCCGTGGCGATGGCGCTCGTCGATTTCATCCCCGTCATCCTGTTCTGCGCGGCGGCGGTGATTTTGCAGCGCGACCTGTACGCCGCCATGCGCAAGGGCGCCTTTGCGCTGTTCGCCGCCGGCACCGTCGATGTGATCTGCGCCGGGGCGCTCAAGGCGCTGTACAAGCTGCTGTATGCCGCCGGCATCTGCGATTTTGAGCCGCTCAACGCGATGTTTTTCCCCGTGCAGTCCATCGGCTTTCTGCTGGCCGGGGCGGGCGTGCTGGCGCTGCTGCTCCGCCCCGAACGGATGACCCCCGCCGCGGCGGCGCCTGTCCTGTACCGCGGCACGTTCCTGTTCGTCGGGCTGATGGTGGCGGGGCTGGCCGCCCTGGACGCCGGCCTTGCCTGGCTGGCGGTCAAAAAGGGCAGACGGGGCGGCATCGCCGTGCTGTTTGCCTTGTCGTTCGTGTGCAGCCTGGGCATGGGCTATCTTTCCAGCCGGGATTTTGCGGCGGCTGCCGCCAACTGGGCCGCCGAGGGCGTGAACATCGCCGGGCAGGGGCTGTTCCTGCTGGCGGTGTGGCGGCTGCACAGGGCGGGCCTGCCGGACTTTTACCGCGCGGGCACGCCCGCGTGAGCGGCCATCCCCGCCCGTAAGGCCGGCTTTCGGGCTGCCGAAGCGGACAACCGCGGTGGAGTTGACGCGGAGCTCCTGCTTTTTCTTCTCGTCAGCCATCCGCGCGTCCCCTTTCCTTTCGCGCGGGTTTTCCTGATTGTACCGTATATTTCGGCGCGTTGTGCAAGGGCGGCTTTACAAACGCGGGCAGGGCCGGTATAATACTGTTCGGCGGGCGACGCCTGCCAAAGCCTTGCACGGGAGTTTTGCCGATGAGCCGTGATCTGAGCGGGCTGACGCCGCGCGAGCGGGCGGAGCGCAGCCTCATCACCACCTACCGCAAGGCGCTGTGGACGCCGTTCGTGGCGGCCATCAAGCGCTATGAGCTGGTCGGGGCAGGCGACCGCATCGCCGTGTGCGTGAGCGGCGGGAAAGACAGCATGCTGCTGGCCAAGCTCTTTCAGGAGCTGCACCGCCACAGCGAGGTGCCGTTCGAGCTCGCCTTTCTGTGCATGGATCCCGGCTACCGCGCCGCCGACCGCGCGCTCATCGAGCACGACGCGGCGCTGCTGGGCATCCCGCTGACCTTTTTTGAGACCGATGTTTTCGCCGAGGCCGCCCGGCGCGGCGCCTCGCCGTGCTACCCGTGCGCGCGCATGCGGCGCGGCCACCTGTACAAGCAGGCGCAGGCGCTGGGCTGCAACAAGATCGCGCTGGGGCACCATTTCAGCGATGTGGTCGAGACGACGCTCATCGCGCTGTTTTACGGCAGCCAGCTGCAGGCCATGCCGCCCAAGCTGCACAGCAGCCATTACCCCGGCATGCAGCTCATCCGCCCGCTGTACCGCGTGCATGAGGAGGATATCCTGCGCTGGCAGCGCTACAACGGCCTGACCTTTTTGCGGTATGCCTGCCCCCTGACCGCCGGCGTGTGCGGGGGCGGCAAGCGGCAGGAGGTCAAGGAGCTGCTGCGCGCGCTGCGCAAGCAAAACCCGAATGTGGAAAAGAGCATCTTCAACGCCATCCACGCCGTCTGCCTGGACACCTTCCCCGGCTACAACAGCCGCGGCGTCGAGCACAGCTTTCTTGAAGATTTCGCGCAAGAGCCATGAAAACCGCACAGCAAACGCGCCCCGCGCGCCGGACTTGTCCGGCGCGCGGGGCGCGGTGCAGACTGTCGAAAAAGAGGTATTTAAAATCCATCGGCCTCGGCTGACATGTTCGCGCCCGCAGGCGCACGTCGGAGGCCAACCGCGCAAAGCGCGGCTCTTAGGCCGGAGACGCGGACGAGGCCGATACCTCTAGAGCAAAAAGTGCCGTTCGAGTCGCCTTTAGGCATGAGAACGACATTTTTGCGACGGGGTGTGTCCAAGAGAGGGGCAAAGCGGCGCCATGTAATGTCCGCGTTCGCGGACGTATATTTCGGTCGCGCCCTC
>CANRBN010000042.1 GCA_947628865.1 uncultured Gemmiger sp. | reverse complement strand
TGCACATGTCAGCCGAGGTCGATGGATTCAGAAAACACCTTTTTCGACAGTCTGCGAGCCCCGGCGGCCTTTTTTTGTGCGGTCGTGTCAGCTGACCATGCTGAACAGATCGACCTGGTTCGTCTGCGGCAGGTCGCCCAGCGCGCCGAGGGCGCGCAGGCGGTCGAGCATCGTGGCGCCGACGCCGGTGGCCTGCTGCAGCTCCTCGACCGAGAGGTACTGCTGGCCGTGCATCGTGGCCTCCTCCAGCGCCTGCGCGGCGGCGCCGCCGAGGCCCCGGATGGCGATGAACGGCAGGCGGATCTTGCCGTCCTCCAGGACGAACTTGCTGCCGTAGCTTTTGCCGAGCTCGATGGGCAGGAACGCGCCGCCGCGCTGGAGCATCTCGTTGACGATCTGCAGGCTGACGAGGGTATCATCGTCCTTGGCGGTGCGCTCCTCCTTGGGGATGCGCTCGTTCGCCCGGATGTGCTCCTTCGCGACCTTGACGCCGCCGATGGCGGCCTCGTAGTCGATATCGGCGCCGCGCACGGTAAAGTAGACGGCGTAGAACGCCGCGGGGCGGTAGACCTTGAACCACATGAGCCGGATGGCCGCCATCAGGTAAGCGACGGCGTGGGCCTTCGGGAACATATACTTGATCTTGCGGCAGCTGGCGATGTACCAGTCCGGCACATCGTGCGCGCGCATGGCCTCCTCCCAGCCGGGCTTGAAGCCCTCTTTCGCGACCTTGCCCTTGCGCACGGCCTCCATGATATCGAAGGCCATCTTGGGCTCAAGGCCCTTGCGCAGCAGGTAGAGCATGATGCTGTCGCGACAGCCGATGACATCGGCGATGGTGCAGGTGCCGGAGCGGATGAGCTCGTCGGCGTTGCCGTTCCAGACGTCGGTGCCGTGGGAGAGCCCCGAGATCTGGATGAGCTCGGAAAAGTTTTTGGGCCGGGCATCCAGCAGCATGCGGCGCACGAAATCGGTGCCCATCTCGGGGATGCCGAACGTGCCGGTCTCGGAGCCGATCTGCTCGGCTGTGACGCCGAGCGCCTCGGGCGAGGTGAGCAGGCTGTAGACCTTTTCGTCGTTCATGGGGATGGTGTCGACAGGGATGCCGGTGTATTCCTCGAAATACTTGTAGAACGTGGGCACATCGTGGCCGAGCTCGTCGAGCTTGAGCAGCGTATCGTGCAGGTATTTGAATTCAAAGTGGGTGGTCAGCAGCCCGCCCTTGACATCGTCCGCCGGGTGCTGGATGGGGCAGAAATCGTAGATGGAAAAGGTATCGGGCACGACGACCATGCCGCCGGGGTGCTGGCCGGTCGTGCGCTTGACGCCGGTGCAGCCGATGGTGAGGCGGTTCTCCTCGGCGCGGTTGACGGTGCGGCCGCGCTCCTCAAGGTATTTGCGCACATAGCCGAAGGCGGTCTTGTCCTGCAGACCGGAGACGGTGCCGGCCTTGAAGACGTTCTCCTTGCCGAAGAGCTCCTCGGTATAGCGGTGGACGCTCGACTGGTACATGCCGGAGAAGTTGAGGTCGATATCCGGCTCCTTGTCGCCGTAAAAGCCCAAAAAGGTCTCGAACGGGATGTCGTGGCCGTCCATCTTCATCGGCGTGCCGCAGACGGGGCAGTTTTTGTCCGGCAGGTCAAAGCCGTCAAAATGGACGCCGTCGTCGATCCATTCGCTGTGCTTACAGCACGGGCACAGGTAGTGCGGCGGCATGCTGTTGACCTCGGAGATGCCGGAAAAGTGCGCCACGGCGCTGGAGCCGACCGAGCCGCGGCTGCCCACCTGGTAACCGCCGGCGTTGGAGTAGGCCACCAGCTTGACGGCGATCATATAGAGCACCGCGTACCCGTGCCCGCAGATGGAATCGAGCTCCTTTTGCAGGCGCTTTTGCAGGATCTCGGGCAGCGGGTCGCCGTAGGCGGCCCTGGCGTTTTGCCAGGTGCTCTCGCGCAGCATCTGCTCAGAGCCCGGCATATCGGGCGGGTAGGTGCCGCGCGGGATGGCGCGCACCTCGTTTTCGATGGTCGCGGCGAGCTTGTTGGGGTTGGTCACGACCAGCTCATAGGCCTTTTCCGCGCCGAGGTAGGCGAACTGCCCGAGCATATCGGGCGTGGTGCGGTAGAAAAGCGGCGGCTGGCTGTCGGCGTCCTTGTACTCCTTGCCGGCCTGCAATACGCTGCGGTAGATGCTGTCCGCCGGCTCCTGGAAGTGCACGTCGCCGGTGGCGACGACGGGCTTGTGCAGCGCCTCGCCGAGCCGGACAACGGTGCGGTTGAAATCCTCGATGCTCTCCATCGAGGGCACCTTGCCCTCGCGCACCATGAACTCGTTGTTGCCGAGGGGCTGTACCTCGAGGTAGTCATAGTAGTCGGCGATGCGCAGCAGCTCCTCCCACGGGCGGCCCGCGGTGATGGCGCGGTACAGCTCCCCCGCCTCGCACGCCGAGCCGAGCAGCAGCCCCTCGCGGTATTGGTCGAGCAGGCTGCGCGGGATGCGCGGCTTCTGGTGGAAGCAGCGGGTGTGCGCCTCGCTGACGAGGCGGTAGAGGTTTTTGAGGCCCGTCTGGTTCTGGACGAGCAGGATGAGGTGATAGTACTGCCTGGTCAGCGCGCCGCCGCTGCCGCCGAGCCCGGCGTTGACCTCCTCGAGGCGGGAAAGGCCGCGCTCGGAAAGGTCGGCGAGCATCCGCTCAAAGATGCCGGCCAGCGCGGCGGCATCGTCGACAGCGCGGTGGTGGCCGAACGGCGCAAGGCCCAGATGCCTGTTGACGGTATCGAGCTTATAGTTGTGCAGCCCCGGATAGAGCGCCTGCGCCAGCGGCAGCGTATCGACGTAGGTGTTCGCAAAGCCGAAGCCGGCGCGCTCGGCGGCCTTGCGGATGAGCGGCATATCGAAGCTGCCGGCGTTGTGCGCGACCAGAACGGCATCGCCGCAGAACTCCCGGAAGCGGCGGATGACCTCGTCCGGCGCGGGGGCGCCGGCGACCATCGCGTCGGTGATGCCGGTGAGCTCGGTGATGCGCGGCGGGATGGGGCACCCGGGGTCGACGAAGGTGGCGAAGCGGCCCTTTGGCCCCTCGACGACGGCGCCGTCCTCGACGAGCACGGCGCCGATCTCGGTCATCCGGTCGTTGAGCGGGTCAAGGCCGGTGGTCTCGGTGTCGAACACCACATAGCGGCCCGTCAGCGGCTGGCTGGCGCCGCCGTAGACCGCGGGCACCATATCGTCGACGAAATAGGCCTCGCAGCCGTAGATGAGCTTGAAGCCGGGGTCGGTCTTCCGGATGGCCTCGGCGGCGAGCATGGCCTCGGGGTAGGCCTGGCAGACGCCGTGGTCGGTGATGGCGACGGCCCGGTGCCCCATGCCGTGCGCGAGGCGCACGATGCTGCCGGGGTCACAGAACGCGTCCATGGCGCTGAGCTTGGTGTGCAGGTGCAGCTCCACGCGCTTTTGGCCGTCGGGCGCGTCGTCGGTGCGCGGGGCGCGCTCGACCGTGAGCACGTCATACGGGAGGATGACGTAATCGCGCTCGTATTTATCATAGGTGTAGCTGCCGCGCACGATGAGCGTGGTGCCTTTTTTGAGGTTCTCCCATTTGGCGGCGCCGGCGTCGCTGCCCTCCATCGCCTTGAGGGTGACGGAGCCGTTGTAGTCGGTGATGGAGGTGAGATAGATCCTGCGGCGGCTGCCCTTGATGTCGGCGGCAAAGACATCGCCCCAGACCGTGACCTTGCCGCCCTCGCCCAGATCGTTGAGGGGGCGCAGCTCCGCCGGCTTGAACGCGTGCCCCAAAAAGACGTGCGGCGGCGTGCCGGTCAGCGCAAGGCCGGGCACGGTGAAGGGCTTGAGGGGCTTTTGCGCCGCAAAGCGCTGCGGCGCCGGGCGCGGCGCCGCGGGCGCCTGCTCGGGCAGGTCGGGCACGGCGGAATCCTCGAGCCGCACCGCCGGCACGGTGCCGGTGCGCTCGCCGATGAGCGCGGCCAGGCGGCCCGGCAGGTCGACGGTCTCGAGGATATGGCGCCCCGCCGTGACGTGCACGGTCAGGCCGTCCGGCGTCAGCGTGACCGGCTGCGTCTTGTGCAAAAAGCCGTTGACCGGCATCCCCTGCTCCTTGAGCTCCTCGACCATGGCGGCCACGGCGGCGGGGGTGATGCTCGCAAACGGGAAGCGGTCGCGCACGCGCAGCGAAAAGCCGTTGAAGAGCGGGGCGAGCGAAGCGCAAAGCCGCCCGCACAGCGCGCTGTCCAGTGGGACGGCGCTGTACAGGCAAAGCAGGACGGTGCGCTCGGCGCGGTGCAGCTCGACGCGCTCGACCCGCACGCCGGCGAAGGCGGCGGCGAAGTCAGGGTCGGCGCCGAACTGCGGCCAGACCTCGGTGACAAGGGGGTTCAACGGCTCAGGCTCCTTTTTGCGTGTTACAGGCGGTAGATCTCCTGCAAAAATTCCTCGACGATGTCGCCTTTCAGCATGCGGATCTTCTGCCCGCGGATGAAGAGCAGGGCCTCGTTTTTGCCGCCGGCGATGCCGATGTCGGCGTCAGCGGCCTCGCCCGGGCCGTTGACGACACAGCCCATGATGGCGATCTTGAGCGGCTTTTGAAAGCCGTCGGCGGCAAGGCGGCGCTCGACCGCCTCGGCGATGGCCTGCATCGGGTACTGCGTGCGCCCGCAGGTGGGGCAGCTGACGATCTCGGGCCCGGCCACCGCATGGCCGGCGGCGCGCAGGATGTCGAACCCGGCCTTCACCTCGGCCTCGGGGTCGTCGGTGAGGGAGACGCGCAGCGTATCGCCCAGCCCCTCGAGCAGCAGCCCGCCGATGCCCATGCCGGATTTGATGAGCCCCATGCGCGCGGTGCCGGCCTCGGTCACGCCGATGTGCAGGGGATAATCGCACTGCCGGGACAGCAGCCGGTAGGCCGCCATCATGCGCGGCACGTTGGAGGATTTGATGGAGACGACGATGTTGTCAAAATCGTGCTTTTCCAAAAGGCGGATGTGGTAGAGCGCGCTCTCGACCATCGCCTCGGGCACCGGCGCGCCGTATCGGGCGAGGATGTGCTTTTCAAGGCTGCCGCCGTTGACGCCGATGCGGATGGGGATGCTTTTGGCGTTGCAGGCGCGGGCCACAGCGGCGACGTTTTCGTCGGCGCCGATGTTGCCGGGGTTCAGGCGGATCTTGTCGGCCCCGGCGTCGATGGCGGCGAGCGCCGCCCTGTAGTCAAAGTGGATATCGGCGACGAGCGGGATGTCCACCGCCTCCTTGATGGCGGCGACGACGGCGGCATCCGCCGGGGTGGGCACGGTGACGCGCAGGATCTGGCAGCCGGCAGCCGCCACGCGCTTCGCCTGTGCGACGTTGCCGGCGATATCCCCGATGGGCACGTTGAGCATCGTCTGCACGGCGACGGGGTTCTGCCCGCCGATGGTGACGGAGCCTACCTTGACTTCGCGTTTGCACTGGCGCATGGGAGCTTCCTTTCCGGGCCTGTCAGAACAGGTGCCCGACATCGTTGAACGTGACATAGAGCATCAGCGCCATGAGCAGCAGCATGCCGGCGACGGTGGCGGCCTCCTCGATGCGGGCCGGCACCTTGCGGCCGGTGATGCCCTCGATGAGCAGAAAACACAGCTTGCCGCCGTCCAGCCCCGGCAGCGGCAGCAGGTTGAAGATGCCCAGGTTGATGGTGAGCAGCACCGCCAGGCTGACGACGTCCTGCCAGCCGTACTGCACGGCCTCGTGCACGGCGTCCACCACGCCGACCGGGCCGGAGAGATCGCTCAGCGGCGTGGCCCCGCGGAAGAGATCGAGAAAGCTGCGCGCCAGCGCGCGCGCATAGTACAAAAAGTTGCCGGCGGCACCCTTGAGCACCGTGGCGGGCGTGTTTTCGACCCCGCGCAGGTGGAAGTCGATGGGCAGGCGGTTGCCGGCGGCGTCCACGGCCGCGCTGACCTGCACCGCCGGCAGGCGCACGCGCTTGCCGCCGCGCACCACCACCATCTCGACCGGGGCGCCGCCGCTGCGGTCGAGCTCATACAGAATATCGCCGAACACAAAGCAGTTGTGCCCGTTGACGGCGACGATCTTGTCCCCCGCCTGCAGGCCGGTGGCGCTGCTGGTGGCGCCGGGCAGAAAGTCATACACGGTGCGCGTGGCGACGCCGTCCTGCGTGCACTGCAGCCCCACGAGCAGCGCGAAGCCGAGGAGGAAGTTCATCGCGGCGCCGGCGGCGATGATGAAAAACCGCTGCCAGACACCGGCCTCCGGATAGGCGCGGCCCGCGATGCACAGGCGCTCCGCTTTTTCGGGCGCGGGCGCGGCGGCGGTCTCGCCGTCAAGGCGGGGCCGGTCGTCCTTTTCCGCGGCGTTCTCCTGCGCGAGCATGTTGTACCCGCCCAGCGGCAGCATGCGCAGCGAGTACAGCGTGCCGTTTTTGCCGCGGCGGCTCCACAGGGCGGGGCCGAAGCCGATGGAAAATTCCTCGACCCGCACGCCAAAATGCCGCGCGGCCAGGAAATGCCCCAGCTCGTGCAGCAATACGATGGCGCCGAAGATGACGACGGCGGTCAAAACGGTGAGCATGCGCAGTCCTTTCCCCTCACAGCGCGGCGGGCGGCCCTACACATGGGCGGCCACATAGGCGCGGGCCATGGCGTCACATTCATACACATCGGCCAGCGTGTACGCCCCGCCGTAGCTGTCGCTGTCCACGACGCCCTCCACAAGGCGGCCAATGTCCAAAAAGCCGATTTTGTCCTGCAAAAACAGCGCGACAGCCGCCTCGTTGGCGCCGTTCGCGGCGCACGGGGCCAGCCCGCCCCTGGCGATGGCCTTTTTGCAGGCGGCCAGGCAGCGGAACGTCTCGTCGTCGGCGGTGGCGAACGTGAGCCTTGTCAGCGCGGCGAAGTCGAGCTCGGGCGCCGGGCCGGGCAGGCGGTCGGGCCAGGTGAGCGCGTACTGGATGGGGATGCGCATATCCGGCACGCCGAGCTGCGCTATGACCGAATGGTCGGCGAACTGCACGGCCGAGTGGATGATGCTCTCGCGCTGGACGACGATCTGGATCTTCTCGGGCGGCAGGCCGAACAGCCACACCGCCTCGATGAGCTCAAGGCCCTTGTTCATCAGCGTGGCGGAATCGATGGTGATCTTGGCGCCCATATTCCAGTTGGGATGCTTGAGCGCGTCGGCTTTCGTCTTTGTTTTGAGCTGCTCCGCCTTGAGGCCGAAGAACGGCCCGCCGGAGGCTGTCAGCAATATCTTTTCCAGCCGTTTGGCGCTGTGCGCATCCTGCAGGCACTGGAAAATCGCGGAATGCTCGCTGTCCACCGGCAAAAGGTGCACGCCGCGGCGGCGCACGGCATCGGTGACGAGGTGCCCGCCGGTGACAAGGCTCTCCTTGTTGGCGAGCGCGAGGTCGTGCCCGCTCTCGATGGCCGCCAGCGAGGCCGCCAGCCCCGCGATGCCGACCACGGCGTTGAGCACGATGTCCGGCCCGTCCATGGCGGCGAGCCGGCGCACGCCCTCGGGGCCCTTGAGCAGGCGCGGCGCGCCGGCGGTGCCGGCGAGCGCGGCCTCGACCTTTTGGAACGCCGCCTCGTCCGCCACGGCGACGACGGCGGGGTGGAACTCGGCGATCTGGGCAAGGAGCACATCGGCGCGGGTGCCGGCGGCCAGGCCGAACACGCCCCAGCCCTGCGCGCGGAGCACGTCAAGGCTTTGGGTGCCGATGGAGCCGGTGGAGCCGAGCAGCGTGACGGTTTTTGGCATAGCGACCTCCGTCAGCGCAGATGGTAGAAGAAGTAGCGCACGGCGATGGAGACGAACGGCGCGATGAACATGACGCTGTCGAACCTGTCCAAAATGCCGCCGTGGCCGGGGAAGATGGTGCCGTAATCCTTGATGCCGGCCTGCCGCTTGACGGCGGAGGCGAACAGGTCGCCGAGGATGCCCAGCACCGAGGCGACGGCGCCCATCAGCGCGATGACGGCGAGGTGGCGCAGGCCGATCTCCACCGTGAGCGCGGTGACCCGCCCGGAGATGTAGCCGTACACGGCGGTGGCCAGGGCGCCCAGCGCCATGCTGCCCACGACGCCGCCGACGGCGCCCTCGACCGTCTTGTTGGGGCTGACGAAAGGCGCCAGCTTGTGTTTGCCGAAAGCCCGCCCGGCAAAATAGGCGGCGGTATCGCCGCCCCAGGCGAAGCACAAAATGAGCAGGATGAAGTAGACGGCGTCATAGCCGAACTGCGTGTGCGGCAGCGCGCGCTTCAAGTGGATGAGGGAGTAAAAGCAAAAGACGATGACGCCGCCGAAATACACAAAGCTGCTCAGCTTGCCGAAATCCAGCGTTTTGGCGTGCGCGATGAGCATGATGCAGTAGGCCAGCGCCGTCAAAAAGCCGGCGGGCAGCACGAGCGCCCGCACGCCCTCGCTGGTGGAGAGCATGACCAGCAGCGTGAAGGGCACCGCCAGCGCGTACAGCCACCACTGTTTTTTGCCAAAGCCCATGGCGGCAAAGACCTCGTGGATGGCCAGCAGGCAGACCAGCGAAAGCACAAGGTCAAAGATGACGGTATCAAAAAAAGCCAGCACAACGCCCAGCACGCACAGCCCGACGATCGCGGTGATGATGCGGGTACGCATCGGCAGCCCTCCCTGTTGCATTTTGGCGCGCGGCGCCGTTCCAACTGTATGCGGCGCGCAGGGCGGTTTTGCCCCGCGCGCCGCGCGGTCAGGATCAAACTTCCATGATCTCTTTGTTTTTGGCGGCACAGATCTCGTCGATCTTTTTGATGTTCGCGTCGGTCAGCTTTTGGATCTCCTCCTCCAGCTTTTTCTGGTCGTCCTCGGTGATCTCGCCGGCCTTTTTCATCGTCTTGAACTTGTCCATCGCCTCGCGGCGGGTGTTGCGCACGGCGACCTTGCTGTCCTCGCCGAGCTTCTGCACGTCCTTTGTGAGCTGGCGGCGGCGCTCCTCGGTGGGCGCCGGGAACACCAGACGGATGGTCTGGCCGTCGTCGATGGGGTTGATGCCGATATCGCTGGCCTGGATGGCCTTGGAGATGGCCCTGACGAGCTGGCGATCCCACGGCGAGATGGTCAGCACGCGGGCCTCGGCCACCGCGACCGTCGCCACCTGGTTGATGGGCGTGGGCGCGCCGTAGTAGTCGACGCTGACCTTGTCCAAAATGGCGGGGTTGGCGCGGCCCGCGCGCACGGTGCCGAGCTCGCGGGACAGGTAATCGACGCTGGCTTTCATCTTTTCCTCATAGGGCTTTGTGGTGCTGCTCATACATGATCACTCCTTACGTTGTATCGTGGGTCGCAAGCGGGCGGTTCACTCCCGCACAAGGGTGCCGATCGGCTCGCCCCGCACGGCGCGGGCGATGTTTTGGGCATCGCCCAGATCGAACACCAGGCAGGGCAGCGCGTTCTCGCGGCAGAGCGCCGCCGCGGCCGCGTCCATGACGGCCAGCCGCTCATCCAGAACGCGGGTAAAGGTGAGGGTATCGTATTTGACGGCATCGGGGTATTTGTGGGGATCCTTGTCATACACGCCGTCCACCATCGTGGCCTTGAGCATCACGTCGGCGCCGATCTCGACGGCGCGCAGCGCGCTGGCCGTATCGGTCGAGAACAGCGGGCAGCCGGTGCCGCCGCCGAACACCGCGACCTGGCCGGCCTCCAGCGCCGCCACGGCCTTTTCGCTCGTAAAGGTATCGGCCACCTGGGGCATCACGGCGCTGGTCAGCACCACCGCCGGCACGCCGAGGCGGCGCAGCATGTCCTTGACGGCGACGGCGTTCATCACGGTGGCCAGCATGCCGATGCGGTCGGCCGCCATGCGATCCATCTCGCCGCTCGAGCGGCCGCGCCAGAAATTGCCGCCGCCCACCACGATGCCGATCTGCGCGCCGAGCGCGTGCGCGGCCTTGATGCCGCCGCAGATGGCGGCCATGGCGGTCTCGTCGAAGCCGGTGTGGCCGGCGCCGGCCAGCGCCTCGCCGCTGAGCTTGAGCAATACCCGTTTGTAGCGCAGTTCCATCGCGGTTCCTCCCTTGCAGTGGGGCGATATGTTCCTTGTAATTGTACAATACTTTGGCCGCAAAGTAAAGCGGGGCGCACAAAAAAAGGCCGCGCCCCGCGATGCGCGCGGAGCGCGGAGAAAGCACCCGGTTCAGGCGCGCGGCAGCGCGGCGGCAAACTCCCGCCGCAGGCAGCTTTCCAGCTGGGCGGCCCGCCAGTCATCGTCCTTCTCGCTGCTGGACAGCGAGCCCGCCGGCGCCGGTACCGACGCGCCGACACAGAACTCGACCGCGAGGCCCTCCTCCGGCGGCAGCGTGATCTGCCAGCCGAGCTCCTCGGCCAGCACGCTGACGAGCAGCAGGCCGGTGCTGCCGTCGGTGGGCGCCTTGCCGCGCCCCGCGCCCGCCAGCACCGCGCGCTGCGGCCCGGTGAGGCCGGGGCCGTCGTCCCGGTAGGCGAGCACGCCGTCCGCAAGGCGGAGGCGGATGTCGGCGTCATGGCGGGCGCAGACGGAGTTGGAGATGAGGTTGGCGAACAGCATGTTGAGCACGGCGTGCCCGGCGCGCAGGTAGAAGCGCCCCTCGACTTCGGCGCTCAGGTGCGCCGGGCAGCTGCGCAGCGCGAGCTCGCGGTTGGCCGCCGCGCAGAGGCTTTGCAGATACGCCGACATCTCGATCTCCTCCGGCGGCTCTATCCCCCGCGCCGCGGCGCCCAGCGCGACCTCGGCGGTATTGTCCGCCAGGCGCTCCAGCGCCGAGAGCGTTCTCTGCGTGCGCTCCAGCAGCTCGGCGGCCTCGGCATAATGCGGCGGCTTGAGCGTGCTGGACAGATACCGCTCCAGCGCGTCCACGCAGCCCTGCAGGACGCTGAAGCCGCGCGCAAAGCGCCCTTTCAGGCCGCCCTGCAGCAGCTGGAGCAGCTCCTCTTCCCGCTCGGGGGGCATTTGTTCGGCATGTGGCATAAGTCGTTCCTTCCCGGCGAGCGGCGGGCAGCAGCCTTGCCGCGGCCTGCCCGCCGACGCGCGGCGGGCGGTTATCGGTTGTAGATGCGGGCCATGGTATCTGCGATGCCATGTACGAATTCGGTGTTGGTCAGCTTGGCGGCGCGGGGATGGCTGTTCGATGCGCAGAGCGCGTCATACGCAGGGCTGCCGGCCTGCCGCGCGCGGGCCGCCAGCCGGGTGATGCCGGACACCACCGCCGGCACGCTCAGGTGCTCGGTCTGCGCGACCTGCGCGTACAACTCGGCCATGGTGCAGTCCTGATGTTCGAGCGCCAGCGTGCGGACCATCTGCTCAAGATAATTCACCCCGCGGCCATAGGTGCCCACGCGCAGCTCACGCAGCAGATCGCACAGATCGGTGTGAAACGCGAAAGGGCGGCGCACCTCGGGCGCACAGCCCGCCAGATAAATGGCCTCAAACAGCTCGTCCAAACGGTACGGTTTCAGAATAATATACTCGACGCCCCAAGTCAAGAACAACTCCCGCACCTCCTGCGGGAGCGATATCGCGGTGAGCAGGATGTGCGGGCGGTACCCGACCGCCAGCGTCTTCAGGCGGCGCAGCAGGCCGAACAGGCCGCTGCCGGCCAGCATCGTGTCCACCACGATCACCTGCGGGCGCAGGCCCGCCTTCAGCAGCTGGAGCACACGCCCCGCATCGTGAACCACCGCACAAAGCTCGATCCTGTTCTGCCATTTTTGATACAGCTCTACGGTTTCGCACTGTTCGTGATCACTGTCCGCCAGAAGGACGCTCACCATCGGGATATCCTGCGGTTGAGGCACGTTTTTCACTCTCCCTATGCGGTATGGCCGCTGCCAGAGGGCAGGGCCTTTACCGTATTTTACCGATCTTTTGCGCCGGGGCGCAGGCATCGGCATCCGCGGTGCCCGCCCAGGCCTTGTACTGCAGCTCCTCGAGGATATCCCGCACATGCTCCACCGGGACGGCGTTCTCATACAGATAACGCACGACGCCGCGCGCAAAGCCGGCATCCAGCCCGGGCAGCTCGCAGAGCGCGGCGCGCGTTTTTCCGCCGCACACGGCGCGCACGCGCACATGCAGCCGGCCCTCGGCCCCGAACAGCGCGTATTCCACATGCGCCGCCCGCTGAAGACCCGGTATCTCGGAATAATCCTTTGTAAAGGAAGCCAGTGCAGCCGTTTTCATAGTGAATCCTCGTATCGTCTGCGAGCGCCGGGGCGGCAGTATCGCCCGCAAAAAAGCGCTCTGTGTCTACTATAACGGGTAAACGCCGTAAAATCAATGTGCATTTTCTATGCAATTTTATTCTTTTCGAGCAAATATTGTTTTTTATATGGATTTATATCATTATTTGTTTTATTTTTTCGAGAAATTTTTTGTAGATCGCTTCGCGGAAAGGCGCCGCGCACAAAAAGCGCCGCACCCCTCTTGACTTTTTGCCGCGCATGGATTAAACTAGACAACGCTGACCAAAGCCGCTGCCCGCGCCGCAGGCGCAGACAGACGGACAAGGCACAGCATGCGAGCATTTTGAATATGAGGGCCTGTAGCTCAGTTGGGAGCGCGAAGTTGTAAGTTTTGTGCCCGCACCTGTTCACAAGCCACGGCATGCAAACATTTTGAATATGAGGGCCTGTAGCTCAGTTGGGAGAGCGCTGCGTTCGCATCGCAGAGGTCAAGGGTTCGAATCCCTCCAGGTCCACCAT
>CANRBN010000041.1 GCA_947628865.1 uncultured Gemmiger sp. | reverse complement strand
CGGCCAACGAGGCTCGAACTCGCTACCTCCACCTTGGCAAGGTGGCGCTCTACCAGATGAGCTATGGCCGCATACCGAGAGCATCGCTCCACCGGAGCTTTCCGGGCGACGTTCTCTATTCTAGCGTACGGCACCGCGTTTGTCAAGCGTATTTTTGCTTTTTTTGCCCGCTTTTCGGCCTTACCAGTGCTCGAGCAATTCCCTCAGGTCGACACGGTACTGCTTATGGCAGAACTGGCAGTCGACGGCGGCGATGGGGTCTTCGGCGCAAAGGCGCGCGACCTCGGCTTTGCCCAGGCTTTTGAGCATGCGTCGCACGCGCTCTTCGCCGCAGTCGCAGCGGTAGTCTACGCGGTAACTGTCCAGCACTTCCGGCGCAAAGCCGTCGAGGGCCCGCTCGAGCATCCCGGTCACCGTCATGCCGCTTGCAAGCAGCTGTGTGACGCTCGCCATCCCTGCGATGTTCTGCTCGAGCCGGTCGATGTCGGCCTCGGCGGCGCCGGGCAGCAGCTGCACGAGGTAGCCGCCGGCGCACTGCACGCTCAGATCGGGCGCGACGAGCACGCCCAGCGCGCAGACCGTGGGGATCTGCTCGCTGACGGCAAAATACCGCGTGATGTCCTCGGCCACCTCGCCCGAGACGAGCGGGATCTGCCCCACATAGGGCTGGCCCATGCCCAGATCGCGGATGACATCGAGCGTGCCGTCACGCCCGACGGCGCCGCCGACATCGAGATGCCCGTCCGCGCGCGGCGGCAGCTCGACGACCGGGTTCTCGACGTACCCTTTCACGTTGCCGGTGCCGTCGCTGACGGCCAGCACCTTGCCCGCCGGGCCGCCGCCGCGCAGCTGCACGGTGACGGAATCCCGCGTGCTTTTGAGCATGATGCCCATGATGGAGGCCGCCGTCAGCAGCCGCCCCAGCGCCGCCGTGGTGACGGCGCTCGTCTTGTGCAGGCGCTCGGCCTCGCGCGCGATGGCGGTGGAATCGACGCCGTAGAACACGACGCCGCCGTCCGCGGAGATGCCGCGCACCATGTTGTGCTGTGCGGGGATGGTCAGGCTCATGCTTTGCCCTCCTGTGTGTACCGCTTGACGGCGGTGAAGACCCAGCGCTCGCTGTCGGGCCGGACGGGGCCGAAATCCTCGCCGTCGGCGACGGCGGCGAGCGTGAAGCCGGCGGCCCGCAGGGCGTCCTCGACGAGGGCGCGCGGGTAGGCGTACTCGGCAAAGCGCTCGGTGAAGCGCGTTCCCGTCACGCTGTCGGCAACGGTCAGCGTGATGTCCACGCGGTATTCGGCGGCGCGGGCATTCTGCCAGCGGCAGGCGATGCCGTCGCCCTCCAGCGTGAAAACATTGTCGGCGAGGACTTTCTCGTGCTTATAGGGGGTGTTGAGATCAAAGACGAACACGCCGCCTTCTTCCATGAAAAAGCCCGCCTTTCCAATGGCCTTTTGAAAGGCCTCGACCGGGCCGATGTGATTGAGCGTGTCAAAGCTGGCGGTCACGGCGCGCACGGTGCCAAAGAGATCGAGCGAGAGGATGTCCTGGCAGAGCAGCAGCACATCGCTCTGCCCCGCCTCGTCCAGCTTTTCGCGCAGGACGCTGAGCATCTGCGGCGAGCGGTCGATGCCGATGACATCATACCCGGCACGGGCCAGGCGCAGCGTCAGCTCGCCGGTGCCGCAGCCAAGGTCGGCCAGGATGCCGCCCCGCACGCCGTGGGCCGCCAGCTGCTTTTGGATGTAGGCGGCAAGGGCGTCGTAGTCGGCGTCGGCGTTGAGCGCATCGTAATAAAAGGCAAACTCCCCGTAGGCCATCAGGCGCCCTCCTCGGCCGGCAAAGCGGCTTCGATGGCGGAGCGCAGCGCCTCGATGCCGTCGCCCTTTTCGGCGCTCGTCTGCAGCACCTGCCGGCAGCCGTAGGGCTCGAGCAGCGCGGCAAACCGCTCCGCCGCCTGCTGCCGTTCGGACTTGTTCAGCTTGTCGGCTTTCGTCAGCGCCGCCAAAAACGGCAGGTCATGGTAGCGCAGATATTCGAGCATCTGCACATCGTCGGCGCTGGGGGCGTGGCGGCTGTCCAGCAGCTGCACGAGCAGCGCCATGCCGCGTCCCTTCGCCTTGGCAAAATAACCGTTGATGAGCTCGTCCCAGCGGCGGCGCTCGGCCTGGCCGACGCGTGCGTAGCCGTAGCCGGGCAGGTCGACGAAGTGCACGTCGTCGACGGTATAAAAGTTGATGGTGGCCGTTTTGCCCGGCGTGGCGCTGACGCGCGCAAGGCTCTTGCGCTGGCAAAGCCGGTTGATGAGGCTCGATTTGCCCACGTTGGAGCGGCCGGAAAACACGATCTCCGGGCGATCCGCGGGCGGCAGCTGGCTGCTCACGCCGTACGCCGCCTTGAACGCCGCTTTTTGAAAATTCATACAGGCTCCTTTGCGAAAGTTGGGCCCGCACCGGGCGGGCCCAACGTGCCTTTTACATCACAGCCGCAGGCTCCGGCGCCGCCGGCTTGGCGGCAGCGCGCGCACGGCTGCGCGCCGGCCTTGCCTTGGCGTTTTGCGGCGGCAGCAGCGCCGCGCGCAGCACCTGTGCGAGATCCCCCACCGGCACGAAGCGGACGGCGGCCTTGACCTCGGCGTCGACCTCATACAGGTCGCTTGCGTTGTCCTTGGGGATGAGCACGGTGGCGATGCCCTCGCGGTAGGCGGCCATGCTCTTTTCCTTGAGACCGCCGATGGGCAGCACGGTGCCGTGCAGCGTGATCTCGCCGGTCATGGCAAGGTCATGCCGCACCGGGATGCCGCCCAGCGCCGAGACGAGCGCCGTGGTCAGCGTGACGCCGGCCGAGGGTCCGTCCTTGGGCACGGCGCCCTCCGGGGCGTGGATGTGGATGTCGGTATTTTTGAAAAGCTCGGGCGCGATGCCGTATTCGGCGGCATGGGCGCGCGCGTAGCTCAACGCGAGATGCGCGCTCTCTTTCATCACGTCGCCCAGGCTGCCGGTGATCTCGATCTTGCCCGAGCCCTCGGGCAGCAGCGCGACCTCGACGGGCAGCATCTCGCCGCCCACGCGCGTCCACGCCAGGCCGTTGGCGATGCCCACGGCATCCTGGCGCGAGATGAATGCGGGCTTGACCTTTTCGGGGCCGAGCAGCTCCCTGACCGCGGCGGCGCCAAGCGTCCTGGGCATATCCTCGCCGGCGGCGATCTTCTGCGCGCATTTGCGCAGCACGGTGGTGATGGTGCGCTCCAGCGTGCGCACGCCCGCCTCGCGTGTGTAGCCGTCGATGATGGCGTAGATGGCGGCGGTGTTGAGGTTCACGCGGCCCGCAAGGCCGTTGTTTTTGAGCTGCTTTGGCAGCAGATGCCGCTTGGCGATGTTGAACTTTTCGCTGCGCGTGTAGCTGCCCAGCTCGATGACGTCCATGCGGTCATAGAGCGGCTCCGGGATGGCGGCGGCATCGTTCGCGGTGGTGATGAACAGGACCTCGCTCAAATCGAACGGGATGTCAAGATAATTGTCCTTGAAAGTGCGGTTCTGCTCGGGGTCCAGCACCTCCAAAAGGGCGCTGGAGGGGTCGCCGTGGTAGCTGTTGGCCAGCTTGTCGATCTCGTCGAGCAAAATCAGCGGGTTCGCGGATTTGGCGGTGTTGACGGCGCTGATGATGCGCCCCGGCATGGCGCCGATGTAGGTGCGGCGGTGGCCGCGGATCTCGGCCTCGTCATGCACGCCGCCCAGGCTCATGCGGGCGAATTTGCGGCCCATGCACTCGGCGATGGAGTGCGCGATGGAGGTCTTGCCGACGCCCGGCGGGCCGACGAGGCAGAGGATCTGCCCCTTGACGCCGGTGTTGAGCTGGCGCACGGCCAAAAGCTCGAGGATGCGCTCCTTGACCTTTTGCAGGCCGTAGTGCTCGCGCTCGAGCACCCTGCGCGCGTGCGCCTGGTCGAGGTCGTCCTCGGTGCGGGTGTGCCACGGCAGCGCAAGGCAGGTGTCGAGATAGGTGCGGATGACGCCGCTCTCTGGCGAGGAGCCCTGCGTGCGGCCAAGGCGCTCGCACTCCTTGAGGAGCTTTTCGGCGCTCTCCTCGTCAAGGTGCAGCGCCTCGACGCGGGCGCGGTAATCGTCGGCCTCGGCGCGGGTGTCCTCGCTGTCGCCGAGCTCCTCGCTGATGATCTGCATCTGCTCGCGCAGGTAGTAGTCCCGCTGGCTCTTGTCCATCTGGACGTTGACCTTGTCGTCGATCTCCTTTTCGATGCAGAGGATATCGCATTCGCGGTGCAGAAACAGCAGCAGCTTTTCCAGCCGGCCCGTGATGGTGGATTCGTTGAGGATGGCCTGCTTGTCCTCAAATTTGAACAGCAGATTGGCCGGCATGTACTCGCTCAAATAGACGGGGTCGTCGCTTGAGACGATGTTGAACACGATGTCCTTGGAGAGCTGCGGGCTGTAGGAGAGATATTCCTCGAACTGATCCTTGATGCCGCGCATGAGCGCCTCGGTCTGGTTGCGCTTTTGCTCGGGCACGGCGTGCACCGGCGCCGGGCAGACGGCGGCCTGCAGATAGCGCCCCGAGGTATTGAGCTCGAGCAGGCGCGCGCGGGTCTTGCCCTCGACCAGTACCTTGACAAGCTCCTCCGAGACGCGCAGCACCTGCCGGATCTCGGCGATGACGCCGTAGGTGTAGAGGTCGGCGGCGCCGGGGTCTTCGGTGTCGATCTGGCGCTGGGCGGTCAGGAACACGCTGCTGTTGCCGTGCATGGCGGCCTCGATGGCGGCGATGGATTTGGCACGGCCCACCTCGAAATGGACGATATTGTTGGGAAACACGACCAGCCCGCGCAGCGCGATGGCCGGCAGGCGGACGATGTTGCGCCGTGCGCGCACTTTGACTTTTTGCGTTTCTGGCATGGTACAGGTCTCCTTACAAGGGTTCAGCGGCGCAGGGCCGGCAGCGCGGACAGACGGTCGTGGAGGGCGGGCGGCAGGAGCGCGTTGAGGCTCGCGGGCAGCAGCTCGATCTCCAAAGCGTCGGTGCAGGGCGTACATTCGCCGTCCAGCGTGACGATGAGCGGGCGGTCGTCGAGCACCTCGATGCGCACCTTTTTGGCGCGGTAGGCGCGGATGAATTTTTGGTAGGTGGGGCGCACGGTGCCGTCCGGGGCCATGTGCTCGCCTTTTTTGTACCCGCCGATGATGCGCAAAAGGTCGGGCCGATGGATGCGGGGCACGAGCAGGACATCCAGCACGCCGTCGTCCATGCGGGCCTGCGGCGCCGCCAGATACCCGCCGCCGTAGAGCTGGCCGTTGCAGACGGCGAGCAGCGTATAGCTGCCGGTCTCGGTATGGCCGTCCTGCCCCTCCAGCGTGATGCGCAGCTCGTGCCCGATGCGGCGGAAAAGATTCTCGACGATGGAGAGCGTGTAGCTCATCGTACCGCCGCAGCCCGGCAGGCGCCGGTAGCGCGGGATGGTGTAGGCGATGCGGGCGTCAAGCCCGGCGGCGCAGATGTCGATGCCGAGGCCGTAGCCCGTCTTGAGCAGGTCGACGCGCACGGGCCTTGCCAGCAGCTGGGCGCGCATGTCGAGGAAATCCTCCGCCGTGCCGAAGTTGCGCACATAGTCGTTCCCGCTGCCGCAGGGCACGCAGCCAAGGGCCAGATGCGCACAGCCGGCCACGGCCTGCAAGACCTCGTTGAGGGTGCCGTCGCCGCCGCAGGCGTAGAGGTTGGCGGGCTCGGCGCCGGCTACCCAGCGCGCGGCGATCTCGCGCGCATGGCCGGGATGGGCGGTGCGCTCGATCACCGGGGTGACGCCGAGCGCCCGCGCGGCGGCTTCGATCTGCGGCACCAGCGTTTTGCCGGCGTCCGTCTTGCCCGCCGCCGGGTTGATGATGAACACATACTGCACGCGCGCGCCCCCCTCGCCCTTGCTGACGGTACTATTTTAGCGGGTTTGGGGGCAAAGTGCAAGTGGCTGGGATAAACTGTTACAAAACGGCCAAAAATAACCCCGCCAATGCAATGATACGGGGGTTTTGGTATGTGGATGAAAGAATGTTTGCAGGTGCTGGGCACGGGGCTGATCTCGATCCTGGTGCTGTTTTTCCTGACGCGGCTTTCGGGCAAACGGCAGATCGCGCAGATGAGCACCTTTGACTATGTGAACAGCATCACCATCGGCTCCATCGCCGCCGAGCTCGCCACAGACCTTGAGGCCTGGTACCGTCCGCTCACGGCGCTGGTGCTTTATGGCCTGGCGACCTGGGCCGCGCACAAGGCCGCCGAAAAAAGCCTTGCGGCGCGCACGTTTATCAGCGGGCAGTCCAGCGTTTTGATGGAGAACGGCACCGTGTACAAGTCGGCGCTCAAAAAGGCCGGCATCGACATCAACGAGTTTTTGGGCCAGGCGCGCGTGGCCGGGTATTTTGATCTGAACGAGGTGCAGACCGCCGTGCTCGAGACGAGCGGCCAGATCAGCTTTTTGCCCAAAAGCCAGCACCGCCCGGCCACGCCGCAGGATCTCGCGCTGCGCCCGCAGCCTGCCTCGGCGTGGAAAGACCTCATTTTGGACGGTGCCGTGCAGCGCGGCAACCTGCGCGCCGCCGGACGGGACGAAAAGTGGCTGCGCGCGATGCTCGAGCGCGAGGGCATCGGCCAGACGGGCGAGGTCTTTTATGCCGCCTGCGACGGCGGCGACGGATTTTTCTGCTGCCGAAAGCAGTAAAAACACGGCGGGGGCAAGGTCTGCCTCCGCCGCGGTGGGATCTTGTGTCAGCGTGCCATGGCGTAGATGGCGCGCATATCGGCCTCGTACAAAACCCTCGCCGAGCCCTTTTTGCCGCCAGCCGCCAGCGCACAGCCGCGAGCCAGCGCGTCGAGGTCGGCCTCGGTCGGCGTGATGCCAAGCTCGCGCAGGCTGGTCGGCATGCCGATGGAACGGAAGAAGCTTTCCAATGTCTCGATGCCCCGCAGCGCCGTGGCTTGCGCGCCGCCGGCATCGGGCACGCCCATCACGCGCACGGCAAACTGCGCAAAGCGCGGCAGGCAGTCCCTGTACACATAGCGCGCCCAGCTGCCCCAGACGGCGGCAAGGCCGGCGCCGTGGGCGATATCGTACCTGCCGCCGAGCTCGTGCTCGAGCCCGTGGCAGGCAAAATCGCTCTGCGTGATGCCGCAGCCGGTCAGCCCGTTGTGAGAAAGGCTGCTCGCCCACAGGACCTCGGCGCGGGCGTCATAGTTTTGCGGGTCGTCTTGCAAGACGCGCGCGTTCGCCATGACGGTGCGCAGCAGCCCCTCGGCCAGGGCGTCGGTCAGCTGCATCGTCGGCCCGCTGACGAAATACCGTTCCATCGTGTGCATCATGATGTCGGTACAGCCGCAGGCCGTCTGGTAGGCGGGCAAAGTGAGGGTGAGCTCCGGATCCATGACGGCGAAGCGCGGGCGGCAAAGATCGCTGTTGCAGCCGCGCTTGACGCCGCCCTCGTCCTTTGTGATGACGGAGGAATCGCTCATCTCGCTGCCGGCGGCGGCGATGGTGACGACCGCCCCCAGCGGCAGGCAGGCGGCGGGCCTGCGGGTGTGCTCGTACAGCTCCCAGACATCTTTGTCCGGCTCGGCGGCGCCGTAGGCCATCGCCTTGGCGGAGTCGATGGTGCTGCCGCCGCCCACGGCGACGAGGAGATCGACACCCTCGCGCAGGCAGAGGGCGATGCCCTCCCGCACAAGGCTCAGGCGGGGGTTGGGCACCGCGCCGCCGAGCGTGACGACCTCGATGCCCGCCGCCCTGAGCGAGGCTTCGACCCGCGCCAGCACGCCGCTGCGCACGGCGCTGCCGCCGCCGTAGTGCAACAGCACCTTGTGGGCGCCCGCCTGCTTTGCCAGCGCGCCGGTCTTTTCCGGCCCGCCGCGCCCGAACGCGACCCGCGTGGGGGTGTAGTACTGGAAATCCGCCATCTATTTGTCCCCTCTTTCGTGATGTTCTGCTGTTTTTAGTATAGGCCAGGCATCGTCAAATGTCCATACGCAAAGGGGGCCGCCCGCCGGGCGGCCCCCTGTACAGGGCGATTATTTGAAGTAGCGATCCAGAAGCCCCTGCATGCCGCGGCCATGGCGGGCCTCGTCCTTGGCCATCTCGTGGACGGTGTCATGGATGGCGTCCAGGTTGAGGGCCTTGGCCTTTTTGGCCAGCTCCATCTTGCCGGCGCAGGCGCCGCACTCGGCGTCGACGCGCATCTGCAGGTTCTTTTTGGTGCTGTCGGTCAGCACCTCGCCCAGCAGCTCGGCAAATTTGGCGGCATGCTCCGCCTCTTCAAAGGCGTAGCGCTTCCACGCCTCGGCGACCTCGGGGTAGCCCTCGCGGTCGGCCACGCGGCTCATGGCCAGATACATGCCGACCTCGCTGCACTCGCCGTTGAAATTCTCGCGCAGGCCCTGGATGATATCCTCGGGCACGCCGCTCTCCTTGGCGATGCCGACGACATGCTCGGTGACATAGTTGTTCTCTTTCTGCTCGACGAATTTGGACGCCGGCGCCTTGCAGACGGGGCAGAACTCGGGGATCTCGCCCTCGGCCACATAGCCGCAGACGGTGCAAACATACTTGCTCATCGGAAAAACCTCCCTGGTAATTTTTTAAGACACATTCCTGTGCTTATCCTAGAGTATAGCGCAGGCGGGGCGCTCTTGTCAACACCGCGGGCGGGGCGGGCGGCGCTTCACGGGAGAAATATTTTGCCGCCGCGGCTGCGCGGCTGTGCCGGCAGAACGCGCGCAAGCGCCGGGAAGAGAGCGCGCGACAGCCCCGCCGTGAGCGCGCCCACCGCGACGCCCGCCACGAGCAGCACCGGCGCGTAGCCGAGCGCCATCGGCGCCGAGAGCAGCAGCGCCGCGCCCGCCAGCTGGCCAAGGTTGTGCGCGAGCGCGCCGCAGACCGAAAAGATGTACCCGGTGACGGGCAGCGGCAGGCTGAGCAGCGCCCACAGCACGAGCAGCGAGAGCCCGCCGCCGCACAGGCTCAAAAAGCCGGCGGTGGCGCCGCGCGTCAGGAAAGCGAACAGCGCCTTGAGCAGCGCCAGCGTCGCCGCGGTGCCGGGGCGCAGGAACAAAAGCGCGTACATCACGCAGATGTTGGCAAGGCCCAGCTTCATCGCCGGCATCAGGCCGAGCAGCGGCGCCACAAAGGATTCGAGCCAGGAGAGCGCCATGCACAGCGCGAACAGCATGCCGGTCAGGGCGACCTCGCCAGCCTTCCCACGTCTGTTCATCGCGCTCACCCGCCCCGCGTTCGTTTGGCACCAGTGTACGGCAGCGGCGGCGGGTTTGTCAAGCCGGCACGCGCCGTCATTTTTACATCCGCGGCGGCGCATTTTGCCCCTCAAGGGTTGAAAAACCGCCGCGTTTGCGGTATGCTATAAGCGTGCCATGCGCGGCACATATTGACCAAATACAGGTTCCATGTCGAACAAAAGGATAAAGGAGAGAACACCCATGAAGAAACGTATTTCCCTGCTCCTCTGCGCCGCTTTTGCCGCCGCGCTGCTGGCCGGCTGCGGCGGCTCCGCTTCCGACGCCGGCCAGGTCGGCGACGGTACCTCGCAGGACAGCATGACCGTCGAGCCCGCCGACAGCACGCCCGCCGATGGATCCGCCGGCGACGCCGAGGCCGCCGACACCGCGAAGCTCGAGGCCATCGTGGCCGCCATCGAGGCGGTGAACCCGGTGCCGACCGCGCGCTCCTATGATGATTTTTCGGTCGAAAACGAGCTGATGCTGACGATGGACAACATCGTCGACTTCCGGGGCGACGTCACCAATGACAACGCCGAGAGCGCGCTGGTCTTTGCCGCGCAGGTCAAGGACGGAACGGCGGACGCCGTCAAGGCGGAGCTCGAGGCCAAAAAGGCCGAGTATTCGAGCAATCTGTACCTTGAATTCGCCGACAAGGTCGCCAAGGCGCAGGACGCCCGCATCGTCAGCGAGGGCAACTTTGTGGTGTTCGTCATCGCCGGCGTGAACGGGCCGGATTATGCCGACATCGACGCCGCCATCGCCTCGGCGCTGGCGCAGTGAGTTCTTGCCGCCAGGCAACGCACAGGCCGCTACCCCGCCAGGGTACGGCCTGTTTTGTAAAAAGGAGGTTTGACCCGCTTGCCTGCCGATATGACCTTTAACAGCGTGGTGTTCCTGTTCGGGTTTTTGCCGCTGGCGCTGCTGGCCCACACGCTGGCGCCCGCCAAAGCCAAAAATGCCGTGCTGCTGCTGTCGAGCGTGCTGTTTTACTGCTGGGGCGGCATCCGATGGCTGCCGCTCGTCCTGCTCCTGACAGCCGTGGGCTATGCGGCGGGGCTCGTGCTCGCGCGCAGCGGCCTTGGGCGCGGCGCGCGCAGGGCGGTGCTGGCGGCGGCGATCGCGGCTTTTGCGGCGGTGCTGGCGTGGTTCAAATACGCCGCCTATCTGGTCGAGCTTCTCAAGAGCATCGCGGGCGGCAGCTTTGCGGGCCTGAGCGTTGTGAGCGCGCTGCCGCTGGGCATCAGCTACTATGTGTTCAAGCTCATCAGCTATGCGGCGGATGTGTACACCGGCAAGGCGCAGGCCGAGCGCGACCCACTCGCCTTTGCCGTGTATGTACTGTTCTTCCCGCAGCTCATCGTGGGGCCCATCATCAAGTACCGCGATATGCGCGGGGCCCTGCACGACCCCGCCGGGCGCTTCCAGCCGGCCCTGGCCGAGCGCGGGGCGCAGCTGTTCGTGTTCGGGCTGGCCAAAAAGGTGATCCTTGCCGACGGCATCGGCGCTTTGTGGCAGGGCATCATCGGCAGCGGCGGCGTGGGGCTCGAAAATGCTTCCACCCCGCTGGCGTGGCTGGGCATCATCGCCTATTCCTTCCAGCTGTATTTTGATTTCGCGGGCTTTTCCGAGATGAGCAACGGTCTGGCCGCGCTGCTGGGCTTTGACTGTGCCGCCAACTTTGACTGCCCCTATATCGCCGCCAGCATCACCGAGTTCTGGCGCCGGTGGCACATCTCGCTTTCCGGCTGGTTCCGGGAATACATCTACATCCCGCTGGGCGGCAACCGGCGTGGTCTGCCGCGGCAGATCCTCAACATGCTGGCGGTCTGGGCACTGACCGGCATCTGGCATGGGAGCGAGTGGAATTTCCTGTGCTGGGGGCTGTACTATTTTGTGCTGCTCACGGTGGAAAAGATGTTCCTGCTGCCGTATCTCAAAAAAGGCCGCGTGTGGCCGCACATCTATACACTTTTCTTCGTGGTGCTGGGCTGGGGGCTGTTCACCTGCAACGCGCCGGGCGCGCCGCTGGGGCTGCTGCTTTCGAGGCTGTTCCTGCCGCAGGGCGGCATCTCGCCGCTCTACTACCTGCGCAGCTACGGCGTGACGCTTGCGCTGTGCGCCTTGTTCAGCACGCCGCTGCCGGGCCGCTGGTGGCAAAAGCTGCAGAAATATCCTGTGCCGCGGCTGTGCCTGTTCGGCGCGTTGATGGTGCTGTGCCTTGCCTTTACGGTGGGGGCGACCAGCTCGACCGCGCTGTACGCCGCATTTTAAGGGAGGTGCCGCAAAATGGAACAGGAAAAAAAGGTCTACCGCCGCGGCGGCTCCCCCGTCCCGCGCTTTGCGCCCGGGCGCCCCGGCGCGCTGCTCCTCCTCTTTTTGGGCGCGCTGTTCGGCTTTGCGCTCGTCAACCTGCTGTGGCCCAAGCGCACCGTTTCGGAGCTTGAGAACCGGCGGCTGGCCGCCCTGCCCGCCTTCAGCGCCGCAAGCCTCGCAAACGGGCGCTTTGCGGGCGGTCTTGCAGGCTATATGCAGGACCAGGTCGCCGGGCGCGACGGGCTGCTGTGGCTGGAAAGCTTTGTGCGCGCCGCCGGGCTGCAAAACGCCGGGGAGGGCGGCATCCTGCTGGGCAAGGACGGCTGGATGTTCACCGAACAGTTCACCGTGAGCGACAGCGCCAAAAAGCAGCTGGAGCGCAACCTTTCCGCCGTGGAGCAGTTCGCCGCCGCGCAGAGCGTGACGTTTTTGCTGGCGCCCTCAGCGGCGGTCATCTACCCCGAAGCGCTGCCCGCCGGCGCGCCGATGATCGACGAGAGCGCGATGCTGGACGATATCTTTGCCCGCGTGGGCGCCGCCGGGGCGAATGTGCTCGATCTGCGCGACGCGTTTGCCGCTAAAAAGGGCGAATACCTCTACTACAAGACCGACCACCACTGGACGACACAGGGCGCCCGCCTTGCCTACGAGCAGTTCTGCGCGCTGCGCGGGCTGACGCCGTTCGATACGGCCACCGCGCAGGCCATCGAGGTGCCGGATTTTTACGGCACACACTATTCGCCGACGCGGCGCTGGAACGTGCAGCCGGACACGCTGACCTACTATGACCTGCCCTGCCGCCAGACGGTGTATGAGGTCAAGGGCGAGGCGCAGTTCGGCGCCGGCACCGAGGGCCCGCTGATGGAGACCGAAAAGCTCACCGGGCGGGACAAATACGGCGCTTTTTTGGGCGGCAACAACGGCTATACCGTGATCAAGGGCAGCGGCAGGGGCAGCGTCCTCGTCATCAAGGACAGCTATGCCAACTGCTTTGTGCCGTTTTTGACCGCCAACTATGAGACCGTCGGCGTGGTGGATTTCCGCGGGTACGCCTACAACCCCGCGAGCCTGATCGAGCAGCAGGGCTACGACGAGGTGCTCATCCTCTATAACTTCCAGACCTTTATCGCCGATACCGGCGTCGTCAATCTCATCCGCCCGTCGACGTTGTGATGTGCCCAAAGCACCGCGCCCCCGCTCCTTTTACAAGAGCGGGGGTGTCAGACTGTCGAAAAAGGTGTTTTCTGAATCCATCGGCCTCGGCTGACATGCGCGGACGAGGCCGATACCTCTAGAGCAAAAAATGCCGTCCGAGTCGCCTTTAGGCATGAGAACGGCATTTTTTTGCGACGGGGTGTGTCCAAGAGAGGGGTGCAGGCGGACTGGCG
>CANRBN010000040.1 GCA_947628865.1 uncultured Gemmiger sp. | reverse complement strand
AGCTGGCTGGTCAGGCCCAGGATCTCGGCCGCGGCCAGCACCTTTTTGTGGATGACGTTGGGGTTTTCCTTGCGCAGGGTGAGCGAGAAGGCCATGTTCTCGTAGATGGTCATATGGCCGTACAGCGCGTAGTTCTGGAAAACCATGGCCATGTCGCGGTCCTTGGCGGGGGTGGCGGTGATGTCCTTGCCGTCCAGGAGCAGCTTGCCGGCCGAGATGTCCTCCAGGCCGGCCACCATGCGCAGCGTGGTGGACTTGCCGCAGCCGGAGGGGCCGACCAGAACGATCAGCTCGCCATCCTTGACGTCGAGGTTGAAGTCAAAGACGGCCTGGACGTTGTTGTCATAGATCTTGTCGATATGCTGGAGACTCAGCGTTGCCATGTCTTCGCCTCCTTTTAATTCTCAAGGCCGAGGGATTTCAGGTGGGCTGAAAGCTCGCGGCACTTGATGATGTTGACGACGGCGGAGGCGATCAGGCAGACGGCGGAGATGACGAGGAACGCCACCACCCACATGAACTGCCCGTTGCCCATGACGGCCACCTCGGCGCCCTCCACAAGCGTGGTGGCGGCGTGGGCCCGCATCGGGATGATGAAGATGCGCGCGATCTGCAGCGCACCGACCAGGATCAGAATATAGGAATAGTTAATCTGGTAGTTCTTGACACCCTCGGACGCGAGGAAAACGACCAGAAGAAAGACGAGGTTGTAAACGATGGATGCGCCGATCAGGATGTTGTAGTAGTAGGTGCCCACGTCGGACTGGCAGATGTTGACGAAATAGAACACGTCGAACAGCAGCCCGACCAGCGCCAGGTTGGCGGCCAGCGAGTTTTTGGTGTACCGCATACGATCCCGTTGGATCTGGCGATCTTCGTTATTCATGCGACTGCCTCCTTTCCCTTGCCGATGAGCGCGGCCTCTTCCTTCATCAGGATGGCCTTGCACACGGCGTTGGCGACGAGCAGTACGGCAACCAGCAAAAGCAGCCCGAACACCGCGTAGTGGATATCGAACCAGAACGTCGATTCGGTGTAGAGGGTGTTGCGCGAGGCGGCGTGCTCCGCCAAGGCGGCGAAATCGACCTGCAGCCACATGCCCTTGAAGACCTCGATGTAGCTGTGGCACATCACCGTCAGGTAGACGCTGAAGCCGACATACGCGGCGGTGGCGATATAGTTGCCGATGTAGTAGCGGCGGCGGATATGGGTGTTCGTGATGAACAGCAGGCAGCCCAGCAGGATGAGCACGATGGCCATGACGACGAACCAGCGGTTGAAATCCTGCATATAATAGTAGACCTGGCTGCCGGCCACGGTGGTCTTGCTGATGTCATTGGGGTTGCGCATGGTGGTGTACAGGGCGTCATACAGATCGGTCATGATACCGAGCGAGTAGATGAAAACCACCGCGCCCATAATGACAGCCGCCAGGCAGAGGATCTTCTGCGCAACCATTTGTTTTTTATACATGACGACCTCCTCACAGGGGAAAGTATCGTCCCCTTGGCGCCCGGCCAAATGCGGAGCTTTGTGGGCGCGCTCAGCTTCGTTCAAAAATGAGGGCGGGCCGGCGCGGCGCGTTGCCGCGCCGGCCCGCCGTGCTACAGGGTCAGATGGGTTTTCGTACCCGTGGATGGGTTGAATTACAGGGTGCCGTAGTAGTCGAGGTCATCCTCCCAGGCCATTTCCTTGATGTCAAGGTACTTGGTGCCCTGCCAGGTGTTGGCGACGTAGTCGGCAGCGCTCTGCGCGTCGGTGATCTCGGCGATGCCGGCGCCGGCGTAGCCATTGGCGATGATGTCGCACAGGATGTTGATCTGGTCATCACCGGAGGAGGAGGAGAAGTTGGTGGTCAGCTCGGTCAGAGCGGCCAGATCCTCGTTGTCGACCTTGGTGGTGGGCAGCGTGGTGGGAACGCTGGTGTACCAGCCGTTGTCGGCGACAGCCAGCTCAGGATGATGGATGGTGCCCAGGCCGATGGCGGTGGAGATGTAGCCGGCGCCAAGGCGGCCCTTCTCGGTGGTGCACTGATACTCGAACGCCTGGCTCTTGAGGAAGCTCAGGGTGGAGCCGAGGTAGAAGCGGGCGTAGTTGGTGTAGTTGCCGCCAGCCTTATCCCACAGCTCGGCGCGGGTGGCGTCGGCGATCTCGGGCATTTCCTGGCCGTTGAAGGTGAAGGTCTTGTCGCTGCGGAACGCCTCGGGGCCATAGCTCATGAGGATCTGGCCTTCGGGAGAGTACGCGTAGTCGATGAGGGCCAGGGCGGCGTAGAGCTTATCCTGGTCGTCGCCGACGCCGGGCTTGGAGATGCCCCAGCCGTCGGTCTTCACGGAACGCCAGCTCTCGGTGAAGCGCATGATCTGCTCACCGGTGCCGTCATCCCAGCGGGCCACAGGCACCATAACGGCCATGTACTCTTCGCCTTCGTCAAAGATGCCGTCCTGCTCGTTGTAGATGGTCTGGGTCTGGTTGTAGTCGTAATGCATGAAGCCAAGGTCTTCCTGCAGATACTGCTTGGTCTTGACATCCTGCTTGCCAACGAACGCCTCGGAGATGAGGCCTTCCTTGACCATGTCGTTCATGCGCTCGAGGGCCTCGTAGGTAGCGGGCTCCTGGCGGGCGTCATGCAGCTTGTTGTCGCTGCCGACGTAGAGGTAATCCTGGCGGGACTCAAGGCCGCGCACGCCGAACAGATGGCCGGCGAACCGGAACATATCGACGCGGCGCTGGTTGTTGGCGTCCTCACGGGAGAACAGGCCCTGGACGGAATCGGTGCCGTTGAGGGTCTGCGGGTTGGCGACGACGCAGCGCAGCAGCGCGACGAGCTCGTCGGCATCCCAGGCGGCGTTCTGGCCGATGAACAGGTCAGCACGGTCGGTGCCGTAGTAGCCGCCGTAGGCTTCGTCAATGTAGGTGCGGAGCATGTTGACAGCGTCAACACCGCTCATGGAGCCGGCGGCGTTCATCTTGTCGATGATGTTGCCGGCGGTGTCATAGTCCTTGGTGACGTTCTCGACGCCGGAGCCGTCAGCCTTGACGACCTCGACCTCGATCTTGCCGGTGGTGGGCATGTAGGGCTCGTAGACGGGCTCGGCAGTCTTGTTGGAGGCATCGGCGGTGAACTCGCCCTCGCCGTCCAGCAGCTTCTTGACCCAGTCGGTACGCATCAGCGGCATACGCTCGATATCGGCAACGCCGTCGAAGTACGGGCTGAAGTAGATGGCGCCGGTGGCGGTGTCACCGGTGATGGACAGGCGGACGATGGGGTTGGCATCGAGGTACGCCTTGAAGTTGGGCATCATGTCGAGGTAGTCGGCGATGTTGACGATGGTGCCGGCGACGCCGTTCTCGTTGAGCAGGGTCGCGGTGCCGGAGACCATGTCGACCTGATCGAGCTGCTCTTTCCAGTAGTTGAACTCCTTGGAAGCGCCGCCCTGACCGGTGAACTTGTCTTCGAACTTCACATTCAGCACGTTCTCGACCTCGACCCAGGTGGGCTTGAGGTCGCCGGTGTTGTAGGTGACGCCGTCGGCCAGCGTGATGCCGCTGCCGGCGGTCTCGGCATCAAAGGAGATGCCGGTGTTGGGGTTGTTGTAGCCGGTGGCCATGCGCAGCACGGTGCCGTCGGCATAGGTCAGGCCAGCGGGCTCGGCGTCGCCGCCCTCGGCGGGCGTGGAGGCCGCGGGAGCGCTGGCAGGGGTGCTGGCGGCGCCGCTGCCCTCAACAGAGATGCTGGGGCCGCAGCCGACGAGCAGCGAAGCGCTCATCGCGGCGACCAACAGCAGCGCGACCAGGGACTTGAGATGTTTCATTGGTTCCCTCCTGTATTTTTGTAAGGATATATTTGCCGCCGGGCAGCGCCCGGAAGACACGGATGGATTTACTCCTTCACGCCGCCGACGTTGGTGCCCTTGGCGAAGTACTTTTGGATGAAGGGGTAGATGATGAGGATGGGCACGATGGAGCAGACGATGAGCGCGTAGATGACGGAATCCGACGCGTAGGGCTCGTTCCAGCCGGCCATGACCTCGGGGTTCGTGAAGTTCTCGAGCTGGAGGCGGATGAAGACCTGCAGCGGATGCTCGTTGGCGTTGGAGATCATCTGGCGGGCCCAGAAGTAGCCGTTCCAGCGCGAGATGGCGAAGAACAATGCGACGGTCGCGATGGTGGACTGGCTCATCGGGATGAAGACGTTGGTCAGCACCTGCATCTCGGTGGCGCCGTCGACGATGGCGGCCTCCTCGACCTCGCTGGGCACACCCTCAAAGGCGTTGCGCAGCAGGATGATGTTCATGGCGGCCATGCCCATGGCGATGACGACCAGCCACTTGTCGTCCATGATGCCGATCTTGTTGAACACGGCGCGGGTATCCAAATAGTTTAAGTACTGCGGTACGATACCGGCCGAGAACCACATGGTAAAGACGAGGAAGAAGTTGAACGGCGTGCGGAACAGCAGGCGCTTTTTGGAAAGCGCGTAGGCGCCCAGGATGGAGGTGACCATGCTGAACAGCGTGCCGTACAGCGTGATGAACAGCGTGTTCGAGTAGGCGTTCCAGAACATGTTGTTGTTGAACATGCGGGCGAACGCCTCAAACTGGATGTCCTTGGGGAAGAGCACGATCTCGCCGTATTCCACCGCGTCGATGCCGGAAATGGAGGCGGAGATGGCATAGACGAACGGGTACAGGCAGGCCAGCGAGAACACCGCCAGCAGGGTGTAGCTGATGATCTTGAAAATCAGCTCGGAGATCTCAAGTTTTCTCTTCATGGCGCCCTCCTGTTAGTACAGCGACGTGTTCGACGCCTTTTTGGCGATGGTGTTGGAGCCGATGACCAGCAGCATGCCGATGACGTTGTTCATCATCTCAGCCGCCGAGGCCAGGCCCGAACCGGCGCTCGAGCCGCCGACCGCGCCGATGCTGTTGCGGTAGGCAAAGGTGGAGACGACGTCGGCCGTGACGTAGGTGTTGGCGTTGTAGAGCAGCAAGACCTTTTCATAGCCGATGTTCAAAAGCGAGCCGATGCGGGTGATGAGCATGATGACGATGGTGGACAGGATGCTCGGCAGCACCACATAGCGCATCTGCGCCCACTTGTTGGCACCGTCGATCTGCGCCGCTTCGTAGCTGGTCGGCGAGATGGCGATGATGGCCGCGAAGAAGACGATGCTGTCATAGCCCGCGCCCTCCCAGATGCCGCTGATCTGGTAGATGGAGCGGAAGAACGAAGGCATGTTCAGCAGGCCGCCGAAGGCGGTCTCCTCGCTGATGAGGCCCAGCCCGGCCATCGCCTGGCTGATGATGCCCGCGCCGGAGACCAGCGACCCCTGCTTGACGAGCATGGCGATCAGCGAGGTCATGACGACGGTGGACATGAACTTGGGCAGATAGGTCAGCACCTGGAAGACGCTGCGGGCCGCGTCGCTGCGCACTTCATTGAAGAACAGCGCCAGGATGATGGGGATGGGGAAGCCAAAGCACAGCCCGTAGAAGCTCAAAATGAAGGTGTTGCGCATGGCGCGCCAGAAGTCGGTCGAAAGGCCGTCCCCCGCCAGCAGCAGCCGCTTGAAGTAGGAAAAGCCGGAGAACAGCTGCTCCGAGACAGGCAGGACATTGTCCGACACCTTGAAGCACCCCAGCAATTCATACATGGGGAAGTAGCGCCAGAACAGGAAGATCAGCAACATGGGGATGAGCATCAGGTACAGACGCCAATCCTTGAGGATCGTGCGCCCGACGTGCACCCAATAGTGCTTCTCCACATCGTCGCGCACAACCTGTTCCGGGCTGAGTTGATAGACGCCCTTGTCCTTGTCATAAACAAGGTAGTCCGCTGCCCTTACTTTCATAGATTGCCTCCTTTGTGTTCCTCCTGTGCCTGAACGCGCAGAAGATAGTGTTTTTGATCTTCATAGACACCGTCCAGCCTACGGGCTATCCAGACGATCACACAGGTAAATAAGAGGGAGAGCGCGTCGGTGGTGAAAAAGTTGACCACCTGCGCGGGCGTCGCGCCCAGCACCAGCGCCGCCGCGGCGCGGCCCGCGTGCATCAGCAGCTGCACCGCCGCCCCGAACGCCACGGCCCAAAAGGGTCTGGCGTGCAGCGTTTCTTTCCCCGGCGCCCGGAACAGCGCCAGCGCCGCCAGCGAGAGCAGGTTGCCCACACAGTAGATCAGATACTGCCGGGGCGTGGCGCCGGAAAAATAGCAGAACACCGCGCCCGATTCCACCGCGTGCAGGGCGCCCCAGGCGCCCCAGCGCATGTACACGATGGCGGTGAGCGCCGCCGCCAGCGAGACGGTGTACAGCTGATCCGCGTACCAAAAACGCGCCGCCACGACGAGCAGATACTCAAACACCGCCACGATGACGGCCCACATCGCCAGGTCGATGGCGCGGTACTGCGCAAAGCTGTACTGTTTTTTCATCCAAACCCTTCCCGTCGCGGGGCCTTGCCGGCGCGCCGCGGCGGAAAAGCAGCTTTTTCGCGCCCCGCGCGGCCACAAGACCGGCCCGTTTTCGGGCCGTTGGCCGCGCGCTTTCGCATGTTGGCAAAAAATGCGTCCCGTATTTGTGCAAAATGCCCACAAAGTGCCCTTTTAAAGACGTTATTATTATAAATGATGGCAAGCCATATGTATATATACAAATCCGCTTTTTTTATGCACATATCGGATATTCTGCGGCGCCGGCATAGGCACGCGCCGCCGCCGGGCGTATAATGGGAGCGCTGAAAACCGTGTAAAGGGGGCTTTTTCATGGCGGTCTTGACACCCGCGGACAGCCTGCAGGCCGCGCTGGACGCCGCGCGCCCGGGCGACGTGCTCTGCCTGGGGCCGGGCGAATGGCGCGAGAAGTGCGTGGTGCGCACGCCGGGGCTGACGCTGCGCGGCGCCGGCGCGGACAAAACGCGCATCGTGTGGGACGATTACGCGCAAAAGCGGGATGCCCTGGGGCGGGAGTACAACACGTTCCGCACCTGGACGCTGGCCGTCGTCGCCGACGGCGTGACGATGGAGGCGCTCTCGATCGCGAACGACGCGCTGTGCCCCGAGCGCAAGGGGCAGGAGGTGGCGCTGACGGTCTATGCCGACGGCTTCCGGATGCGGCGGTGCCGGCTCACCTCCACGCAGGACACGCTGTTCCTGGGCCCGCTGCCGCGCGACCTCATCGCCCGGTACGACGGGTTTTTGCCGGACGAGCTGCGGCGGGACAAGCCCTGTGCCCAGGTGCTGGAGGACTGCCTGATCGAGGGCACGGTGGATTTCATCTTCGGCTGCGGCGCGGCGCTGTTCAGGAACTGTGAGATCCGCTCGCTGCCGGATGCGCGCGGCACCGGCTACGCGGCCGCCCCCGCCCACGAGGCCGGGCAGACGGTCGGCTTTACCTTTCAGCGCTGCCGCTTTACCGCGGCGGACGGCGTGGCGCCGGGCAGCATCTGGCTGGCACGGCCCTGGCGGGACTACGGCCTGTGCTCGTTCGTCGACTGCGAATACGGCCCGCACATCGCCGCCGCCGGCTTTGACAAGTGGAACGACACCGCGCGCGACAAGACCGCCCGCTTTTACGAGACGCCGCTGCGCGCCGGGCGCGTGCCGTGGGCACGCGCGGGCCGGGCGGACGGCACGGAGGAGGCCTGAACGGAGATGGGATCTGTACAAGCTGCACAAAAGACCGGCCTTGTGCTGGAGGGCGGCGCGATGCGCGGGCTGTTCACCGCCGGCGTGCTGGACGTTTGGATGGAGAACGGCCTGCGGTTCGACGGCGCGGTGGGCGTATCGGCGGGGGCGTGCTTTGGCTGCAACCTCAAAAGCCGGCAGCCGGGACGCGGCATCCGCTACAATCTGCGCTACTGCCGTGACAAGCGCTATGCCGGCGCGCACAGCTGGCTGACCACGGGCGATGTGTACAACGCCAGCTTCTGCTACGGCGACATCCCGCTGCGGCTCGACCGCTTTGACGGCGCCGCCTTTGAGGCCGACCCCATGGTCTTTTACGCCGTCGCCACCGACGTACACACCGGGCAGGCGGTCTACCGCCGGCTGGACAAGTGCGACGCCGATACCTTTATGTGGATCCGCGCCTCGGCCAGCATGCCGCTGGCCAGCCGCGTGGTGCGTCTGGACGGGTACGACCTTTTGGACGGCGGCATCGCCGATTCCATCCCGCTGCGGTTCATGGAGCGGGAGGGGTATGCGAGAAACGTCGTCGTGCGCACGCAGCCGCGCGGCTTTCAAAAGGAGCCGAACCGTCTGCTGCCGCTGATGCGCAAAACGATGCGGCAGTACCCGGCCTTCCTGGCCGCCGTGGCCGACCGGCACGAGCGCTACAACGAGACGCTGCGCTACATCCGCGCGCAGGAGAAGGCCGGCGCGGCCTTTGTGCTGTGCCCGGACTATCCGCTGGGCATCCACGCCGTCGAGCACGACCCCGGCGCGATGCAGCGCGTCTACGACCATGGCCGCGCGGTGGCCGGGCGCACGCTCGACGCCCTGAAGGCGTTTTTGGACGGGTAAGGCGCCGCCGGTGATATGGCACCGATTTGAGACCGCAGGGCGGGGGCCCCACCGGGGCGCCCGCCATAAACAGGTAAAATTTCCCGGGCGGGGCCGCACGGCCCCACCCGGGCAGACTGTCGAAAAACCATAAGCAAGCATCTCCCTGCGGCGGCCTGAGGGCAGGCCGCCCTACGTTTGCAACGAAGATGCAATAGATTTGAGACCGTAGGGCGGGGTCCCCTGACCCCGCCGGGATTTAGTGGCTCTTTTTTGACACGCTGCCCGGGCGGGGCCGCACGGCCCCGCCCGGGATCGCTTTATCTTCCTTTGGGCTTGTAGCGCCGCGCGGCGTCGAACAGGGCCGCGGGCACATGGCAGTAGCCGCCGGGGTTTTTCTCGAGGTATTTCTGGTGGTATTCCTCGGCGGTGTAAAAGTTCTCGAGCGGCCCGGCCTCGACGGCCAGCGGCTTTTGATACCGCGTTTGCAGCGCCGCGAGCGAGGCTTTCGCCGCCGCCAGCTGCCGTTCCCCGGTCGTATAGATGCCGGTGCGGTACTGCGTGCCGACGTCCCCGCCCTGCCGGTTCAGCGAGGTGGGGTCGATGATGCTGTAATACTGCTCGAGCAGCTCCTCCAGCGGCAGCACGGCGGGGTCGAACGTGACCTTGACCGTCTCGGCGTGGTCGGTGTTCTCGCGGCAGACCTGCTCGTAGCGGGGGTTGGCGGTGCGCCCGTTGGCGTAGCCGACCTCGGTGGCCAGCACCCCGGGCAGGCAGTCAAAAAAGCGCTGGGCGCCCCAAAAGCAGCCGCCGGCCAGGTAGACAGTCTCGCTCATCGGCCCGCCCTCAAAAGTTGGCGCCGTTCCAGCCCCAGTCGGCGACGGGGTGGTAGGTCACATACACCGCGCCGCCCGGGATGCCGAGCTGCCTTTGCAGGATCTCGCAGAGCTGGCCGGTCATTTTGTCGTAGGAGGCCGCCGGCGCGCTGCCGTACAGGCTGACGGCCACATAGGCCCCCTTTTCGAGCTTTTTGCCGCCCAGCCACAGCGGCACATCGCCGGTGACCGAGACCATCAGGTAGCTCTCGGTCTTGTGCAGCGTGCCGATGGCCTGGCCGAACGCGGTCTTCAGGCTCTCTTTCTGTTCGTCGGTGACCGGGACGGTCAGCCTTACATCAATAAACGGCATGGGGGCTCCTCCTTTTTGTGTCCGGTTTCAGGCGAGCGCGAAGACGGCGAAGCTCTGCGCGGGCAGCGTGAGCGTCGTGCCCCGCACCGCCGGGGCGTCGCCCAGGGTGAACAGCGGCGCGCCCTGCACGGCGGCGGAAAGCGGCACGTCGCACGCCTCGGCGCCGGGGTTGACGGCGCACAGCAGCCGCCCGGTCGCCTCGTCCCCGCGGCGCCAGGCAAAGGCGCGCCGGCCCTTTTGGGCGTATTCCACCGCGAAGGGCGCGCGGGCGCCGAGCGCCGGCGTCCCGTGCCGCAGGGCCAGGATGGCGCGCACGGTGTTGAGCAGGCTGCGGGGATCGCGCTCCTGCGCCGCGACGGTGGGCGCGTCCGGCGCCGGGTCGACGGGCAGGTAGAGCTTTTCCGCCGCCGCGGCCGAGAAGCCGAGGTTGGCGGTGGCGTCCCACTGCATCGGCGTGCGGGAGCCGGTGCGGTTGTAGCCGCCCTCCTTGGTGGGCAGCTTTTGGTAGCGCATGCCGATCTCGTCGCCGTAATAGAGGAACGGCGCGCCCGGCAGCGTGAACAGCGTGGCGAACGCGAGCCTGCGCTCGGCCTCGTCAAGTCCCGCGGAGATGCGCAGGGTATCGTGGTTGCCGGTGATGAGGCAGTAGAGCCCGTCGGCCCTGGTCGCCTCATAGCTGGGCAGCCAGTCGTCGAGGAATTTGGTGATGTCGGTCGTGCTGTGCTTGCAGAAATACGCCTTGCCGATGTTTTTCGGCTCGCCCTCGGTGACGCCGTCGTAGTTGCGCACGAGCCAGCTGTAGCCGTTGCCCTGCCAGTCGAGCATGAAATCCATATCGAACCCGGCCCTGAGGCTCTGGGTGGGGTGGTTCCACTCCGACACCATCACGGCCTCGGGGCTGTGGGCCTTGAGCCGGGCGGTGAGGTCGCGCCAGACCTTGACGGTGTACGCCTTGTCCGGCGTGTCGTTCTTGACAAGGCTGTCCGCCATG
Organism: uncultured Gemmiger sp.; assembly: GCA_947628865.1. Classification (GTDB taxonomy): domain Bacteria; phylum Bacillota; class Clostridia; order Oscillospirales; family Ruminococcaceae; genus Gemmiger. The sequence goes on along the minus strand of CANRBN010000040.1, from coordinate 2,399 downwards.
TCGACGCGGAAGCCGTCGCACCCGGCGTCGAGCCAGAAGCGCATGATGTCCCACACCGCGTCGCGGGTGGCCAGGGCGTCGGGGCTGTCGATGGGCTGCTGCCAGCGGCGGCGGCATTCGCCGTAGCCGTAGTTGAGCGCCGGCTGGCACTTGAAAAAGTTCAGCACATAGGTGGCGCAGCGCTCGGCCTCGCCGCCGATAAAGGGCATGCCGTCGCCGTTCTCGATCCAGGAGTCCGTCCAGATGTAGCGCCCGGACAGGGCGTTTTTCTCGGGGCGCGCGCTCTCGCGGAACCAGGCGTGCTCCTCGCTGGTGTGGCCGGGCACGAGATCCAGCAGCACATGCATGCTGCGGGCGTGGGCGGCGGCGAACAGTGCCTTCAGATCGTCGTTCGTGCCGTAGCGCGCGGCGACCTTTTTATAGTCCCGCACGTCGTAGCCGGCATCCTTGAACGGCGAGTCAAAGCAGGGGTTGAGCCACAGCGCGTTGCAGCCCAGGCCCTTGACATAGTCGAGCTTTTGCGTGATGCCGGGGATATCGCCGATGCCGTCGGCGTTGGAATCCAAAAAACTCTGGGGGTAGATCTCGTAAAAGACCGCGTCGTTGAGCCAGTCCGTCATATCATTCACCAAAGACCTTGATGTAATCCGCCTTGAACTTCTCGATGCCGGCGTCGGTGAGCGGGTGTTTGGTCATCTGCAGGATGACGCCGTAGGGCACGGTGGCGATGTCGGCGCCGGCGAGCGCGCAGTCGGTCACATGGATGGGGTTGCGGATGCTGGCGGCGATGATCTCACAGTGCAGGTCGGGGTAATTCGCGAACATGTCGGAGATGGTCTCGATGAGCTCGATGCCGGGCTGGCTGATGTCGTCAAGGCGGCCCAGGAACGGGCTGACGTAGGCGGCGCCCGCGCGGGCGGCCAGCAGCGCCTGGTTGGCCGAGAAGATCAGCGTGCAGTTGGTGGGGATGCCCTCGGCCGCGAGCACCTTGATGGCCTTGAGGCCCTCGGGGGTCATGGGGATCTTGACGACCATGTGCTTGGGGTCGAGCGCGTAGATGGCGCGGCCCTCCTTGATCATGCCCTCGGCGTCGGCGGTGGTGGCCTTGACCTCGCCGGAGATGGGGCCGTCGACGATGGAGGCGATCTCCTTTAAGGTCTCGGCGTAGTCACGCCCCTCCCTGGCGATGAGGCTGGGGTTGGTGGTCACGCCGGCGATGACGCCCATGTCGTTGGCCTGGCGGATCTCGCCTACGTTGGCGGTGTCGATGAAAAATTTCATGGTGCGGCTCCTTTATCCTTTTGTGCGCGCCGGGCCCGATGCCCGGACGGCTTTGCTGCCCCTATTATAATGCAAAAGCCGGCGCAAGGCAACCCAAATCTCCCGGCCGCGGGCTTGATAATGCCCCGGCGTTGTGCTAGGATAAAAAGCAGACGCCCCGGGCGCACCGCCCGGGACCGCAGGGAGGGTTTTTGTATGCAGATCACAGGCGACGTCAAGTATATCGGCGTCAACGACCATCAGGTCGATTTGTTCGAGGGGCAGTACGTCGTGCCCAACGGCATGGCCTACAACTCCTACGTCATCCTTGACGGCAAGGTCGCCGTCATGGACACCGTCGACGCCCATTTCACCCACGAATGGCTCGACAACCTCGAGGCCGCGCTCGGCGGCCGCAAGCCGGATTATCTGGTCGTCCAGCACATGGAGCCGGATCATTCCGCCAACATCAAGAATTTTGCCGGCACCTACCCGCAGGCAAAGATCGTGGCGAGCGCCAAGGCCTTTGCGATGATGGGCCAGTTCTTCGGCACCGATTTTGCCGACCGGCAGATCGTCGTGGGCGAGGGCGACACGCTCGCGCTGGGCAGGCACACGCTGCACTTCGTCACGGCGCCGATGGTGCACTGGCCCGAGGTGCTGATGACCTATGACGACGCCGACAAGATCTTGTTCTCCGCCGACGGGTTCGGCAAGTTCGGCGCGCTCGACGCCGACGAGGACTGGGCGTGCGAGGCGCGGCGCTACTACATCGGCATCGTGGGCAAGTACGGCGCGCAGGTGCAGAACGTGCTCAAAAAGGCGGCGGGGCTGGATATCCGGATCATCTGCCCGCTGCACGGCCCCGTTTTGACCGAGGATCTCGGCTATTACCTGAACCTTTACAACACCTGGTCGAGCTACGGCGTCGAGAGCGACGGCATCGTCATCGCCTATACCTCGGTGTACGGCAACACCCGGGCGGCGGTGGAAAAGCTCGCCGCGCGGCTGCGCGCGCTGGGCTGCCCGAAGGTCGCCGTGAACGATCTGGCCCGCTGCGACATGGCCGAGGCCGTGGAGGACGCGTTCCGCTACGGCAAGCTGGTGCTGGCCACCACCACCTACAACGCCGACATCTT
>CANRBN010000039.1 GCA_947628865.1 uncultured Gemmiger sp. | reverse complement strand
AATGACGCCGACGGTGTCCTGCAGCTGGGTGAAGCGGTACAGCTGGTTGAGCACGACGTTGGCGTTCGCGTCCCGCCGCAACTCGACCACGATCTTCATGCCGATGCGGTCGCTGGACAGGTCGTTGACCTCGGTGATGCCCTCGACGCGCTTTTCCTTGGCGAGGTCGGCGATGGCCTCGATGAGGCGCGCCTTGTTGACCATATAGGGGATCTCGGTGATGACGATCTCCTGCTTGCCGGTGCGGTCGTTCTCGACGATCTCGGCGCGGCCCCGCAGCGTGATCTTGCCGCGGCCCGTGGCGTAGGCGGCGCGGATGCCGCTGCGCCCCATGATGACGCCGCCGGTCGGAAAATCCGGCCCCTGCACATAGTCCATCAGGCCGGCCAGGTCGAGCTCGGGGTCATTGGCCAGGGCGATCAGGCCGTCGATGACCTCGCGCAGGTTGTGCGGCGGGATGTTGGTGGCCATGCCCACGGCGATGCCCTGGCTGCCGTTGACGAGCAGGTTCGGGAACCGGCTGGGCAGCACCGAGGGCTCCTTTTTGGTCTCTTCGAAGTTGGGGTCCCAGTCGATGGTCTCTTTCTCGATATCGGTGAGCATCTCGGTGGCGATGCGGGACATGCGCGCCTCGGTATAGCGGTAGGCGGCGGGCGGGTCGCCGTCGACCGAGCCGAAGTTGCCCTGCCCGTCCACGAGCGGGTAGCGCAGCGAAAAATCCTGCGCAAGGCGCACCATGGCGTCATAGACCGAGGCGTCGCCGTGCGGATGGTAGGAGCCCAGCACCGCGCCGACGGTGTCGGCGGATTTGCGGTAGGGGTGCTGCGGATCGTTGCCGCGCTCATGCATGGTATACAGGATGCGCCGGTGTACGGGCTTCAAGCCGTCGCGCACGTCGGGCAGCGCGCGGGAGACGATGACCGACATCGAGTAATCGAGGAACGCGGTCTCGATCTCCTCCTTGACATCCCGCACGATGACCTTGGTGCCGGAGCCCGGCGCCATGATGATGTTTTCTTCCATGTTCTCACCTTTCATGGGCCGGATCTCTTCGACCCCTGCGATTCATCGCTTGACCTGCAAAAGCTATTTTTGCGGATCGTTGTCGATATACTGCCAAATTTCTTCGCAGTCCTGCCTGTTTCGAAAATACCGAACTCCGCCGCCGTGATCAGACCCCCGCAACCGCGGAGCCTGCCTTTTTGGCAACCCTTCCATCAAACGTCCAGATTGGCGTATTTGGCGTTTTTCTCGATGAACTGGCGGCGGGGCTCGACCTGCTCGCCCATGAGGATGGAGAACGCCTCGTCGGCGCGCTCGGCGTCCTCGATGGTGATCTGTACGATGACGCGGTTGTCGGGGTTCATCGTCGTCTCCCACAGCTGGGTCGGGTTCATCTCGCCAAGGCCCTTGTAGCGGTTGATCTTGGCGCCCGGCATCTCGGCGGAGAGCACTTTCATCTCGTCCTCATTGTAGGCGTACTTGACGGTCTGCCCCTTTTGCAGCTTGAACAGCGGCGGCTGCGCGACGTACACATAGCCATGGTCGATGAGCGGGCGCATATACCGGAAGAAGAAGGTCAGCATCAGCGTGCAGATGTGGCTGCCGTCGACGTCGGCATCGGCCATGATGAAGATCTTGTGGTAGCGCACCTTGGTGATGTCGAACTCGTCGCCGATGCCGGTGCCCAGCGCCAGCACGACCGGCTGCAGCTTGTCGTTGCCGTAGATGCGGTCGGCGCGGGCCTTCTCGACGTTGAGCATCTTGCCCCAGAGCGGCAGGATGGCCTGGATGTTGGAATCGCGCCCCTGCTTGGCGCTGCCGCCGGCGGAATCGCCCTCGACGATGAACAGCTCGGTCTTGGCGGGATCCTTTTCGCGGCAGTCGGCCAGCTTGCCGGGCAGGCGCCCGCCGTCCATGGCGCTCTTGCGGCGCACAAGGTCGCGCGCCTTCTTGGCGGCGGCGCGCGCGTGCGCGGCCTGTGTGGCCTTTTCGAGGATCGCCTTGGCGATGGCGGGGTTCTCCTCAAAATACTCGGTCAGCTTGTCGTACACGACGCCCGATACGAGGTTTTTGATGAACGTGTTGCCGAGCTTGGCCTTGGTCTGGCCCTCGAACTGCGCCTCCTGCAGCTTGACCGATACGACGGCGATCATGCCCTCGCGCACGTCGGGGCCGGTCAGGTTCTCGTCCTTCTCCTTGAGGATGCTTTTCGCGCGCGCGTACTCGTTGCAGACGCGGGTCAGCGCCGTTTTGAAGCCCTCCTCGTGGGTGCCGCCCTCGGGGGTGTGCACGTTGTTGGCAAAGGAGAGCAGCAGCTCGTTGAAGCTGTCGTTGTACTGCAGCGCCACCTCGGCCACGGCGCCCTGGCCCTCGCCCTTGATGTAGATGGGCTCGGGGTGCAGGGGGTCAAGGTCGCGCCGCCGGTGCAGGTAGCTCACAAAGCTGCGGATGCCGCCCTCGTAGCACATGCTCTCGGCGCGCGGGGGGTCGTTTTCCTCGCTAGCGCGCGCGTCGGTCAGGTTGATGCGCACGCCGGCGTTGAGGAACGCCTCCTCCCGCAGGCGGCGCAGCAGGATCTCATAGTCATAGACCGTGGACTCGGTGAACATCTCGGGGTCGGGCTTGAACGTGACGGTCGTGCCGGAGCCCTCGGCGGGGCCGAGCCTTTGGAGCTCGCCGTCGGCGATGCCGCGCTTGAAGCGCTGCTCGTAGGCAAAGCCGTCGCGCTTGACGCGCACGACGAGCCACTCGGACAGCGCGTTCACCACGCTGGCGCCGACGCCGTGCAGACCGCCCGCGACCTTGTAGCCGGAATCCTCGCCGCCGAACTTGCCGCCGGCGTGCAGGACCGTGAACACGACGGTCACGGCGGGGATGCCGAGCTTGGGCTGGATCTCGACGGGGATGCCGCGGCCATTGTCGGCCACCTCGATGATGTCGCCCTCCCGGATGGTGACGTCGATGTCGGTGCAGTAGCCGGCCAGCGCCTCGTCGATGGCGTTGTCGACGATCTCATACACAAGGTGGTGCAGGCCGGCGGGGCCGGTCGTGCCGATATACATGCCGGGGCGCTTGCGCACGGCCTCGAGGCCCTCGAGCACCTGGATCTGCTCGGCGCCGTACTCGTGGCTCGTGGCGGTCTCGGGGTTCAGGGCCGGGCCCTGCGCGGTCTGGTTGTTCCTGCTCTCTTCTGCCATAAAACGGGGGGACCTCCTCTATGCTGACAAAACCAAAAAATCGGTTCAAAGCACGCCGTTCTCCGCCCGGCGCCGCAGCGCGGCGGGGGTAAGGGCGCACAGGTAAACGGTGTTCTGCGGCGCGTCGGTCACCGCAAAGCTGCGCGGCACGGTGCCCGGCGCGCAGGTATCGACGACGGCGCCGCTTCGCTCCACGCCGCGGAAAAACGCCTGCGTGCGGCGCGAGGCGCCGGCGGTGTCCAGGTCAAAGATGCCTATGATGCTCTTTGTGTTGAGCACAAAATCCTGCCCGGCGTGGAAATACATACAAAGCCTCTTTCGCGTTACGCTCTTTCCGTGATGGCGCCGGCCTGCACGGTGACGAGCCTGCCGCTGGTGCGCGTGAACGCGGCGCTGTCGCAGGTGGTCACGATGGTCTGCCGCCCGCCGATGTGGTTGAGCAGATACGCCTGGCGCTCCTCGTCGAGCTCGCTCAACACATCGTCGAGCAGCAGCACCGGCGCGTCGCCCAGCCATTCGGCGAGCACGTCGGCCTCGGCCAGCTTCATCGCCAGCACGGCGCTGCGCTGCTGGCCCTGGCTGCCGTACACGCGCCCCGGCGCGCCGTCCAGCGTGATCTCGATGTCCTCCCGGTGCGGGCCGGTGAGCGCGAACCCCGCGCGCAGCTCGGCGGCGCGCACGGTCTCGAGCTTCGCGGCGAGCGCCGCAGCCGCGTCGGCGCCGGCCTCGGCGCAGGGGCAGTAGCGCAGGCAAAGCCGCTCGGCCCCGTGCGAGAGCTCGGCATAGTAGGCGGCGGCGAGCGGCGCCAGCTTTTCAAGAAACGCCGCGCGCTGCGCCATCACGGCGCCGCCGCTCTCGGCCAGCGCGGCGTTGAACGTATCGAGCAAAAGCGCGGCGCCGGGCGTGATCTCATACGCCTTGAGCAGGGCGTTCTTCTGCGCCAGAACGCGGTGGTAGCGGCGCAGCTGCCCCACATGCGCGGGGCGGCACTGGCACAGCGCGGCATCCAAAAACCGCCGCCGGCCCGCCGGCCCATCCTTGACAAGGCGCAGATGATCCGGCTCAAACACAACGGCGGTAAAAATGCCCGCCACCTCTGCCGCGCGCACCGGGGCGGCGCCGTTCAGGCTTGCCTGCCGCCCGGGCCGCGGCCCGTTTTTGTCCCCGACCGTCAGGCGCAGCGTCTGCGGCCGGCCGCCGCTCTCAAAGGCGGCCTTGAGCACCGCGAAGGGCTGGCCGCGGCGGATGAGCTCGCTGTCCTTTCCGGCGCGGAAGCTCTTGCCGCCGGTCAGCAGCCAGACGGCCTCCAAAAGGTTCGTCTTGCCCTGCCCGTTCGCGCCGCACAGCACCGTCAGGCGCTCGTCGGGCGCAAACCCCGCGCCGGCGATGTTGCGGAAATCGGTGAGCTCCAGCTGCGTGAGCCTCATGGCCGCGGCGCCTCCGCGCCCAGCAGGCTGAGCGCCTGCCCGTCCATGCGCACGATGTCCCCCGCGCGGCACTTTTTGCCGCGCTGCAGGCACACCGCGCCGTTGAGCGTCACCTCGCCGCGCTGGATGCGGAGCTTGGCCTGCCCGCCGGTTTCGCACCAGCCCGCCGCCTTGAGCGCCGACTCCAGCTTGATAAAGTCGCTTTCCAAAACAAGCTGCTGCATCGCTTTCTTCCCGCTCAACCCTCGTTTTTGAAGCGCACCGGCAGCACAAGGTAGGTGAAATCGTCCGCCTTTTCGCCCTCGGGCGGCAGCAGCTTGACGGGCGAGAGCGCGCCGTTGAGCAAAAAGACGATCTCCTCGCTGCGGCAGTTGCGCAGCGCATCGAGCAGATAGCGGTTGTTGAAGCCGATCTCGACGGCCTCGCCCTCCATGCTCTCGGCCCCGAGCTCGTCGACGAATTTGCCGATGCTCGTCTGGCAGCGCACCGTGATGCGCCCCTTGTCAAAGGTGATGCGCAGCGGGTTCTTGAGCCGCTCGGTGATGACGAGCGAGGCGCGCTCGATGGTCTCGATGAAATCGCGGCACTTGACCCGCACGGTGGTGTGCGCGCCCTGCGGGATGACGCTGACATAGTTCAAAAACTCGCCCTCGATGAGGCGGCTGATGAGGGTGTAGCCGCAGGTCGTGAACACGACATAGCGGCGGCTGGCCTCGATCCGGACCTCCTCGTCGGCGCCGCCCATCAGCTTGAGCAGCTCCTGCAGCGCCTTGGCCGGCACGATGATGCGCAGCTCCTTTTCACATTCCACCGCCCGCTGGACGATGGCGAGGCGGTACCCGTCCAGCGCGACGACGGTCAGGCTGCCGGGCTCGATGACGAACAGCTCGCCGGTGTGGGCGGGCTTTTTGTCGTCCTGCGCGACGGCGTAGATGGTCTTTTCGATCATCTCGCGCAGCACGCCGCAGGGCACGGTCATGGTGTTCTCGGCGCCGGTCACCGGCAGGGAGGGGTATTCGCCGGCGAGCATCGAGGAGATCTCGAACTCGACGTCGCCGCCGCTGATCCTGGCCGTGCCGCCGCTGCCCAGCTCGACGCGCACGGTGCCGGCGGGCATGCGCCCGACCATGCTGGCGAGCAGACGCGCGTCCAGCACCGTCTCGCCGGGAACGAGCACGTTGCACTCGATGGTGGTGGTGATGCCCATCTCCATGTCATAGCCGGTCAGCGTCAGGCTGAAGCCCTCGGCCTTGAGCAGCAGGCCCCCCAGCACCGGGATGGCGGCGCGGTTGGTCACGGCACGGCAGGCGCCGTCGATGGCCGCTGAGAGAAGATCCTTTTCGCATTCGAACTTCATGTTCTTCAACACCTTTCCAAAAGGGCTCGTTCGCCGGTTTTTTCTATTAAAATAGATAAACGGTGCAGTAGTAGTAGCAGGCACGGTGCAAACGGTGGAAAAAACCTGCCAGGCGGCCCGCCGCCTGCGCAAAACGGGTGTGCGGGAGGGGCGGAAAACCGGTGGAAAAAAAGAGGCGGTTTGTTCAAAAAGGGGGTTTTTGACAGGCGCTGTGCAAAAACGGGATGTTCAAAATGAAAGAACTGTGGAAAACCCGCCCTCAAATCTTGACGTTGTTGGTGATGTCCTCGACCGTCTCGCGCAGGTGGCGGTCCTTCTCGATGCTTTTTTCCATCGCGCTGAGGCTGTACACGACGGTGGAGTGGTCGCGCCCGAACTCGGCGCCGATCTTTTCCATGCTCATGCCGGTGACCTCGCGGATGATGTACATGGCCATCTGGCGCGCGGCGCTGACGTTCGCGTTGCGCTTTTTGCCGCGGATGTCCGCCGGGAGCACGCCGTAGGTGCGGCTGACCTCGTTGATGATCTTTTCCACCGTGACGGGGATGGGCTGCGTGTCGTTGAGGACGTCCTTGATGGCGTGCGAGGCGACGCCGATGCTCGGCGAGATGTTCTCGAGCATATAGTAGGCGTTGATCTTTTTGACGGCGCCCTCCAGCTGGCGGATGTTCTGCTTGAGGTGCTCGGCGATGTAATCGGCCACGGCGTCGGGCAGCTCCAGGTGCAGAAGCTCCGCCTTGCGGCGCACGATGGCCACGCGCGTCTCAAGGTCGGGGGGCTGGATGTCGGCGGTCAGGCCCCACTCAAAGCGGGTGCGCAGGCGCTCCTCCAGGCTCTTGATCTCCTTGGCGGGACGGTCGCAGGCGAGCACGATCTGCTTGCCGGCGTTGTGCAGCGTGTTGAACGTGTGGAAAAACTCGTCCTGCGTGGCCTCCTTGCCGGCGATGAACTGGATGTCGTCGATGAGCAGCACGTCGGCCTCGCGGTATTTCTGGCGGAAGAGCTCCGTCGTGGCGGTGCGGATGGCGGTGATGGTCTCGTTGGTGAAGCTCTCGCAGTCGACATAGACGATCTTGTAGTCGGGGTGGTTTTGCTGGATCTGGATCTTGATGGCGTTGAGCAGATGCGTCTTGCCCAGCCCCGACGGCCCGTAGATGAACAGCGGGTTGTACGCGCCGGACGGATTGTCCGCCACGGCCTTGGCGGCGGCGAAGGCGAATTGGTTGGAGGGGCCGTGGATGAAGTTCTCAAAGGTGAACGAGTAGGCGCCGCCGGGCGGCAGCTCGAACTGGAGGGTATCGGCCTCGGGCTCGGGGGCGGGCACGCTCAGGCGCACCTCGACCGGAAAGCCCAGCACCGCCTTGAACCCCTCCTCGAGCAGCGGGAGATAGCGGTCATGCACGATCTTTTCAATGAATTCACTGCGGGTCTCGAGCGTGACGGTCTTGGAGTTTTCAAAGCTGACCACGCTCAAGTCCTTGAGATAGACATTGTAGACCGCTTCCACGGTTTTTTCCCTGCAGTAGCCCTTGACCGCCTGCAGAACCTCGGTGATGGAGTCCATACGAAGCCTCACTTTTACAGCGTTATCCGTGTACCAGTATAGCACAAAAGGGCGCCAAACACAAGCTATTATAAATAGGTAAAGGAAAATACTTGACAAAAACAAGACCGCTAGTGTATAATCATAGCCTGCAGGGCTGTCCCCCAGCGGAAAGCGGGGGACGCCGCGACCAGTTCGCCCAACCGATGGGCCGGGAGGAGTACAAAGTAAGATGAAACGCACACTTCAGCCGAAAAAGAAACAGCGCAGCCGCGTGCACGGCTTTTTGCAGCGTATGGCCACCAAAAATGGCCGTAAGGTGCTCAAGGCGCGCCGCGCCAAGGGGCGCAAGAGCCTGACCGTTTGAAAAAACGGCCGGGCAGAATAACCCACCGGCGGCCGCTGAACCCATCAGTGGCCGTTTTTTTGCAGGCGGCATCCCGCCGGAAAGCGGCCCATGCGATACCATACCCTCAACAAAAACCGTGAGTTCGCGCGCGTCTACAGCCGCGGTAAGAGCTATGTGCACCCGTACCTTGTGGTGTATGTGGCCCCCAACCGGCTGGGCCATCTGCGCCTGGGCCTGACCGCCACCAAAAAGGTGGGCGGGGCGGTGCAGCGCAACCGTGCGCGCCGCCTGCTGCGCGCCGCCGCGTGCGAGCATCTGCGCCCCGAGAGCGGTGGGTTTGACGTCGTGCTCGTGGCGCGCCAGCGCACGCCCGCGCTCAAGAGCGGGCAGGTCTCGGCGGCGCTGGGGGCGCTTTTGCACAGGGCGGGCCTTGGGGGCAAGCCGTGCTGAGCCGCCTTTTGCAGGCGCCGGTGCGCTTTTACCGGCGCTTCCTCAGCCCCTGCCTCGGCCACCACTGCCGCTTCACGCCCACCTGCAGCGCCTACATGCTCGAGGCCCTGCAGGTGCACGGCGCCGCCAAGGGGCTGCTGCTGGGCATCTGGCGCATCCTGCGCTGCAACCCCCTTGGCCGATGGGGCTACGACCCCGTGCCGCCCAAGGGCGCCTGGACGAGCCCGGAGCGCCGCCTGCAGCGGTGAGGCGTTTTCGACCGCCACGCATATCTTTGCCATTGCGCGGCAGAGATCCTCGACAAAATACCCGCCGCGGGCGCAAACGCGGCAGATAAGGACAAGCTATGTTTGGTTTTCTCGCCGTCATCCTCGGGCCGCTGATGCGGCTCGTGTACGCGATCATCCCCAACTTCGCGCTGACGCTCATCGTGTTCACCGCCATCGTGCGCATCGTCAGCCTGCCGCTCAACATCAAGCAGCAGAAGGACATGGCGAAAAACGCGGTCTTCCAGCCGATGATCGCCGAGATCCAGGAAAAGTACAAGAACAACCAGCAAAGGCAGCAGGAGGAGCTGATGAAGCTCCAGCAGGAGTACGGGTTCAACCCGATGTCCGGCTGCCTGCCGATGATCATCGACATGGTCGTTCTGTTCGGCATCATCGAGGTCGTCTACAGGCCGGTGCAGTATATTTTGAACATCCCGGCCGAGACCATCCGCGCCGCCTGCGAGCAGCTTTCCATCTCGGTGCAGAACACGAACACCATGCAGACCTCGCTCATCCAGGCCATCCACGCCGGCGCCGCGCAGCCCGCGGCCCTCACGGCCGAGCAGTTCGGCGCCATCAAGAGCTTCAACACGATGTTCTTCGGCCTCGACATGTGCGATGTCGCCGGGCTGCGCCTGAGCCCGCTGATGGTGTTCCCGCTGCTGGCCGCCGTGACGATGTTTTTGTCCATCTGGCTCACGCAGAAGCTGTCCGGCATGTCCGCCCAGATGCAGGGCCCGATGAAGTATACGATGTGGGCGATGAACGCGTTCTTCATCTACTACTGCTTCACCGCGCCGGTCGGCTTCTCGGTGTACTACACGACCTCCAACATCTTCATGGTGCTGCGCAGCGTGGTGACCTACAAGATCTACAGCCCCGAAAAGTACAAGGCCCAGTATGAGCAGGAGCTGGCCGCCAAAAAGGCCGCGTCCCGCTCCAAAAAGAAGGTCGAGGTCGAGGAGAACGGCAAAAAGGTGACGAAAGAGGTCTCCTCCCGCGAGCTGGACAAGCTGCGCCTCGAGCGCGCGCGCCGGCTGGAGGACGAGAAATACGCCGGCGGGCGCACCACGCCCCTCACCGAGGAGGAGCGCGCCGCGCTCGCCGCCGCCCAAAAGGGCAAACGCGCCCGCAAGTAACGTAACAACGCGGGCGCAATGCCCGCCGCCATACCAGGAGGTGTAACCCCGATGCGTGAGATGGAAATGAGCGCCAAGACCGTTGAGGAGGCCGTGCAGGCCGCCTGCGAGGCCCTTGGCGTCGACCGCGACGACCTGAACGTCAGCTATGAGGTGCTGGCCTTCCCCGAGAAAAAGCTGTTCCGCTCGGTGCCGGCCAAGGTGCGGGTGAAGGTGGACGACGGCGAGCCCGCGCCCGCCGCGCCCGCCCCCGAGGCCCCCGCTGCCCCCGCAGCCGAGCCCCCCGCCCCGCAGCCGGAGACAAAGCCCGCCCCCAAGGCGGCCCCCGCGCCGGCGGACGCGGCGCGCGTGCAGGCGGCCATCGACTATCTGGCCCCCATCTGCGCGCTGCTCGGCGCCGAGAACGTGACCTTTACCGCCGAGCCCGCCGGCGAGGCGGTGCTGCTGCACGTCGAGGGCGACCATCTGGGCGCGCTCATCGGGCGCCGCGGCGAGACGATGGAGAGCCTGAGCTATCTCGCAAGCCTCGTCGTCAACCGCGCCGAGGGGCCGTATATCCGGCTGGGGCTGGATGTCGGCGGCTACCGCGCGAAGCGCGAGGCCGATCTGACCGCGCTGGCAAAGCGCATCGCCGAGCGCGTCAAGCGCAGCGGCTACAGCTACGAGATGGAGCCGATGAACCCGTATGAGCGGCACATCGTGCACAGCGCCGTCGGCGAGGTCGAGGGCGTGCGCAGCGAGAGCAAGGGCGAGGGCGCCGAGCGCCGCGTGGTGATCTATTCCACCGACCCCGCGGCCTCCAACCAGCTCGACCGCGGCGGCTACCGCGGCCCGCGGGAGCGCCGTTCTTCCGGACGCGGCTTCGGGGAGCGCGGCGAGCGCCGCCCCCGCAGCGAGTACGGCGGGCGCGGGGAGCGCGGCGGCAGCCGCGGCGGTTACCGCGGAGCGCGCCGCAGCGGGCCCCGGCCCTCGGGCGTGCCGGAGCGCGAATTTGCCGGCCGCGCCTTTGACCCGAGCGCCGCGCCCACGGTGCCGGGCCGCACCGAGCGCATCCACGACGGCGACGAGTTCGCTTTCGGCAAGATCGACCTTTGAACCCGCCGGCACGGCGCCGGACGACGATAAAAAACCAAGGGAGGCAAACGGCAATGGATCTCGAAAAAATCATGGAGGAGCTCAAGGCTGACCCCGCCAAGCTGGGCAAGCTGGTCGAGGCCGTCAAGGGCGGCGACATCGAAAAGGCGCTCAAGGAGCACGGCATCGACATCGAGCCGGAAAAGATCGCCGAGCTGGGCAAAAAGATCGCGTCTGAGGGCGGCGAGCTGCTGGAGAAGGACGAGGAGCTCTTGAAGGGCGACGGCGCCAAGGAGCTGCTGGAAAAGGGCGGCGAGCTGCTGGGCAGCCTCCTCGGCGGCAAAAAGTAAACAGGTTTTTGCAAAAAAATCCCCGGGCAGGCCATACGGCCTGCCCGGGGGGTTGCGTTTTGGGATTTTCCGTGGGGGCCGCGCGCCGCGGGGCGTCGGGGACGCCGAGCCGCAGCGAGGCGTTTCGGAGCGCAACCGCCCGCAGGGCGGCTCTTGGCGCGGAGATCGCCGCCCCCTACGGTGGTACGGGCCCGCCTTACGCCGCGGGGGTGAGGGTGAGCAGGTCGCAGGTGCCCCAGCCGCCGACCTGCGTGTCGATGACAAGGCGCACCCGCACCGCGGTCTCGGCCTCGGCGGTGTAGTCGGTCGTCAGCTCGTGCCAGACGGCCCAGCCGGTCAGGTAGGTCTCGCTCTCGGCCAGCACGGTGTCATCGTCGGCCAGGATCTGGATCTGGACAAGGTCGCCCTCATAGCCCTGGGCCATCACGCCGGCCTGATAGCCGCCGGGGGCCAGGGTGATGGGCTCGGTCGTGGTCACGGTGCCGCGCACGCTCTCGCTCTCGCTCCACCAGTGCAGGCCATTCTCGCCCTCATAGGGATCCTCGCCGTTGGGGATGGGCTTGATGAACGCGCCGTCGACGGTGTAGCCGGCGCCGTCGTCAAAGCTGGCCGCGGCGGCGGGGATCAGGTTGCCCTCCACGCTCGCGGCGGCACCGCCGCCCGAGCCGGCGCCGCTGCCCTCGAGCCATTCCTCGGGGGGCAGGTCGGGGTTCTCGCAGCCGGTGTAGACGTACTGCCACACCTTCAAGCTGCCCAGCGGGCAGCCCTGTGCGTCAAAGAAGGCCTGGTTGTCGACCGCCGAGCCGCCGTACCACTTGCCGGCGTCGTCGGGGTCATACTCGCCGGCGTAGCTGCTGGCCCAGCCGCTGCCGTACCGCTCCCACAGCTTCTGGTTTTCGGTCTTGGAGGCGCCGCGGGTGGTGTCGCCGACGGTGATCCACGCCGGCTCCCAATAGAACACGCCGGTGCCGCCGGCGGTGTTGACGGCCTCCATCAGGTCGCGCAGGAACACCGCCTGCCCCTGCACCGTGAACGACCAGTGCAGGTCGGCGCCGGTATCGTTGGAGCCATCGGCCACCGTGTTGCCGCTGCCGTCGGTGTCGAGGAGCGTGTTGGCGTAGCTGGTCTCCACGACCATCACTTCCTTGCCGAACACGTCGCGCACGGTGGTCAGCTCGGCCATGAGGTTGTCGAGCGAGCCGTGCCAGTAGGGGTAGTAGCTGGCGCCCAGCACGTCGTAATCGACGCCGTGCTCGTCCAGCGTCTCGGCCCAGTTGGTCAGGGCGCCCTTTTGCGCATCGGTCAGGTGGATGACGCTCTTCACCGTGCGGCCCACGCTCTCGCCAAAGGCGTGCACGGCCTCACAGCCGGCGCTGTACACCGCGCACATGGCGTCGTCGCCGGTCTCGCCCGCGATGCCGTTGTTCGTCTCGTTGCCGACCTGCGCCATCGTGACGACGCCGGGGGCGACGAGCTCGATGGCCTCGAGCGCCTCGGTGATGAAGTCGGCGGTGGCCTCGGCCTTCTGCTCGGTCGTGAAGCCCTCCCAGGCCTTGGGCGTCATCTGCTTGGACGGGTCGGCCCAGAAATCCGAGAGGTGGAAATCCACCAGCATGGTCATGCCCGCCTCCTTGCAGCCCTCGGCCAGCGCCGCGGCGGTGAGCACGTCGCAGTTGCCGCCGCCGTAGCCGTTGTGGTCGGCGTCAAAGGGGTCGTTCCAGACGCGCACGCGCACCGCGTTCACGCCGGAATCGGCCAGCAGCTTGCAGAAGCCGATGATATCGGTGATGGGCTCGCCGTTGAAATCGCGGTAGACGACGCCGCTCTCGAGCTCCGCTGGCAGCGAGGAGATGTCCACGCCGCGCAGAAAGCTCTCGGGCAGGCCGTCGACGGCCTCGACGTTGAGCGCCGGGTCGGCGACGGTGGGCGCCGGGTCGGCGGGCTCGGACGCCGGCGCGGAGGCCGGGGCCGAGGCGGCGGGCGTGCTGTCGGCGG
>CANRBN010000038.1 GCA_947628865.1 uncultured Gemmiger sp. | reverse complement strand
TCGGGGCCCATCGAGCGCGCCGGGCACCTTTTGCCGCAGCTGCGCGCCCCGCGCGGGTTTGAATACCGGCGTGTGGCGGGCGGGCTGTTCCGCATGCTGTGGGGCGCCTTTAAAAAGCTGGTGCTCGCCGGCAACCTGGACGTGTTCACCCGCGCCGTGTTCACCGATATGCCCGCCTACAGCGGCGGGGTGCTGGCGCTGGCGGCGCTGGCGTTCAGCTGGCAGCTGTACATGGATTTTTCCGGCTACTGTGACCTGGCGCTGGGCGCCGGGCAGGTGCTGGGGTATGACCTGCTCGAGAACTTTGACCGCCCCTTCGCCGGGCGCAGCTATACCCAGCTGTGGGATCGCTGGCACATCAGCCTGACCGGCTGGTTCCGGGACTATCTGTTCACCCCGCTGAGCTTTGCCACCCGCGGCGTGGGCGGCATCGCCGGCAAGCTGCTGGGGTGGTTCGATATCTTTATCATCTTCCCCATCAGCGGCCTGTGGCACGGCGCCAGCATGGGCTATGTGGTGTGGGGCGCGCTCAACGGGCTGTTCATGGTCGTTGGCAAGGCGACGGCCAAGGTACGGCGCCGCCTCGCCAAAAAGAACCCGCTGTACAAGCTGAAGTTCCTCAAGGCCGCGATCCAGTGCAGCATCGTCTACCTGCTGTTCACCGTCTGCATCGTGTTTTTTGCCGCCAGCTTCTACGGCGGCGACGTGGCGGACGGATGGTATCTGTTCACCCACCTGACGGCGCACGGCGGCCCGACCCTGGCCGAGCTGCCGCAGTTTTTGGGCCTGCCCGCCCTGACGCTGTACATCCTGTTTGGCGGCGGCGTCCTGGTGGAGGTGCTCGAGTTTTTCGGGCGCCCGCATGAGGTCATCCGCAAGCTGTGGCTGCCGGTGCGCTGGGTGCTGTACTGTGCCTTGATCTTTGCCATCCTGCTGGCGGCCGATTTTGGCGCCTCCGGCTTCGTGTACGGCCAATTCTGACCGATCCCGACCCGTTTTGAACGATTTTGAAAAGAAAGGGGGGTGCCCATGGAGACCGCGCAAAAGCGTTCCCCGGCGCCGCAGGCCGGCACGCCCGCGGCCCCGCGGGATGCCGCCGAGGCGCGCCGCCAGTGGCAGGCGAGCATGGCCGCGCAGCAGCGCGCCGGCGGCATGGACACGGCGCAGATGCAGGCGCAGCGCCGGGCCGAGGTCCTGCGCCGTCCGGCATCGACCGGGCCGAGCGCCGCGCCGGCACAGCGCAGCGCCGAGCCGACCTCCCAGCGCAGGCCGGTGCGCATCAGCCGCGCCGCCGGGGCATCCACCACCGCGCAGCAAGCCTCCCCCGCCCCGGCCAAGGCCCCCGCCGCACCGATACAATCGCCCGCCGCACCGGCGAAAAGGCCCGCGGCCCCCGCCGGCACGGACGAAAGACCCCACGCGCCCGCAAAGGCCCCCGCCGCACCGATGCAGACCTCCGCCGCGCCGCAAAAAGCGGCGGCACGCGCCCGATCGCCGCTGCTGCGGGTGCTCACGGTGCTGGGCAGGGCGGTGCGCACCGTGCTGTTCACGGCCTTTACCGCCGTCAAGGCCGCGGCCCTTTTGCTGATCCCGCTGTTCATGTTCTGGTACGGCTACACCATCGACCGCAACGGCTGGTTCCAGGGCGACCAGTATGAGCGCGAGATCGCGCTGGCCATGCTGGACGGGGAAAGCATCTCGAACTTTGGCGAGATGGACGAGCGCCAGATCATCAAGCTCTGCGCGCAGAACATGGCCGAAGCGCCGCATGCCATCGCGCTGGGCTCCAGCCGCATTTTGCAGCTCGACCGCACGCTGACCCATGACAACGGTTTTTTCAACGCCGGCATGATCGGCGCCGAATACGCCGACGTGTATGACAGCTATTACCTGTTCGACCGCGTGGACAAGATCCCCGACATCGTGGTGTTTGGCGTGGATCCGTGGCTGTTTTCGGGCGGGCCGGACGCCAACACGTTCAAGCGCGTGGACATGCAGATGTGGAACGAGTACCGCCGCTTTGCGCTGGGACAGACCGACGTCGAGGTGACGGTGGCCGAGGAGAACATGAACTATTGGCTGGCGCTGACGAGCCCCGCCTTTTTCCGGGAAACGATGGACTATTACATCGACAACAAGGAAAACGGCCTGCGCCCCTCGATCGTAGAGGGCGACGTGATGCGCCAGCCCACCGACATCAAGCGCCCGGACGGCAGCCTGCTGTACGGCATGGATTTCCGCACCCAGACGGTGGAGCAAAGCAACGAGGCGGCGCAGGTGCAGTTCCAGAACACGCTCGTCAACTGCGAGGAATTTTACGAGCTCGACGCAGAGCACATCGCCATGTTCGAGCAGTTCATCGCTTACATGCGCGCGAAAGGCAGCGAGGTCGTGCTGTATTTGTCGCCCTTCCACAACAACTGCTACAACTGGATCCTGAATTTCCCGCAGCGGTACAGCGGCTTTTTCCAGGTCGAAAACTGGCTGCGGCAGTATGCCGCCCAAAACGGCATCCCGGTCTACGGCTCCTATGACCCGGAGGCCGTGGGCTGCGACGAGAGCGACTTTTTTGACGGCTGGCATGTGCGCGATACCGGCATCGCCAAGTTCTTCCCCGGTCTGCCCTCCATCGAGGCCGCCCGCGCCGCCGGCACCCTGCCCGACCCGCTGGCCGTGAGCCCGCGCATGCCCACCGCGACCGAGGATCCCATCCTGTGATGCCCGCCCGGCACGGCCAGACCCCGCGTTTGGCCGCGCCGGGCCATCATTTTTGACAAAATCCACGCGCCGCGCCGCGCCGCCGCTTTGCAAGATGGCAAATCGCGCGCAGGCACTTGCTTTTTGGCCCGGCAGGCACTATACTGGTATCAGGGCGAAGCCACTATATTTAGTGCCGGGAGGTTCTACCATGCCCAAGTTGCAGGCAAAGCGCTGTCTGGCGGCGCATACGGGCAGGGGCAGCGGTGTACCCGGCGCCGGCGCGGGCCACAAAAACTGACGCAGTGTACCCTTGCGGCACTGCGCTTTTTGCTTTTAGAGGGGGCATTTTGCATGGCAGAACACAAAAAAGTCGCCGTCATCATGGGCTCGGACAGTGACTGGGGCGTCGTCAAGGGCGCCTGTGCGGTGCTGAAAGAGTTCGGCGTGCCGTATGAGGCGCACATCCTTTCCGCCCACCGCACGCCGGAGGCGGCGGCCGCCTTTGCCAGGACGGCGCGCCAAAACGGGTATGGCGTGCTCATCTGCGCGGCGGGCATGGCCGCGCACCTGGCCGGGGCGTTCGCCGCCAATACGACGCTGCCGGTCATCGGCATCCCGATGAAGGGCGGCGCGCTGGACGGGCTGGACGCCCTGCTCGCCACCGTGCAGATGCCAGGCGGCTACCCCGTTGCGACGGTGGCGCTCAACGGCGCCAAAAACGCCGCCTATCTTGCCATCGCCATCCTGGCCGTGGCCGACGCCGCGCTTGCCGACAGGCTGGAGGCTTTCCGCGAAACGACCGCCGCCGCCATCGCCGAAAAAGATGCCGCCATCGCCGCCGAGGCAGCGGCGCTGTGAAAACACGGATCCCAATTTTATCGCAAAGGAGCGCTTTTACCATGGCTGTTGAAGTAAAGGAAATGCTGTACGAGGGCAAGGCCAAGCAGGTGTTCGCCACCGCCGACCCCGCCATCGTGATGGTGCACTACAAGGACGATGCCACCGCCGGCGACGGCGAGAAAAAGGGCACCATCCGCGACAAGGGCATCGTGAACAACAAGCTGTCCAACGCGCTGATGCAGCGGCTGGAAAAGGAGGGCGTGCCCACCCACTATGTCGAGGAGCTGAACGACCGCGACACGCTCGTCAGAAGGGTCGAGATCGTGCCGCTGGAGGTCATCATCCGCAACGTGGCGGCGGGGCATTTCAGCCTGCGCATGGGCGTGGCCGAGGGCACGCCGTTCAGGCAGCCCATCCTGGAGTTCAGCTACAAGAACGACGACCTGCACGACCCGTTCATCAACCACTACTACGCGCTGGCGCTGGGCCTTGCCACGCAGGAGGAGATCGACACCATCACCGAATACGCGTTCAAGGTCAACGAGGTGCTCAAGGCCGTGCTGCTAAAGGCCAACATCCGTCTCATCGACTTCAAGCTGGAGTTTGGCCGCCTGCCGGACGGGCGCGTCATCCTGGCCGACGAGATCAGCCCCGACACCTGCCGCTTCTGGGACGCCACGACCGGCGCGCACCTGGACAAGGATCTGTTCCGCCGCGATATGGGCGGCGAGGCGGACGCCTACCAGGAGGTCATGCACCGGCTGCTGGGCTGACGCCTGCAAACGGGAGGCTCGGCATTTTGCCCGCCGCGCCATACAGTTTTGAAGTATGAGGTCGATCTGATGGAGACAAGCATCCGTGAGCGCGCGCTGCACGAGGAGTGCGGCGTGTTCGGCATCTATGATTCGACGGGCCGCACCGATATGGTCTCGGCTGTGTACAGCGCGCTGTACGCCTTGCAGCACCGCGGGCAGGAGAGCTGCGGCATCGCCCTGAATGTGGACGGCGTGCTCTCCGGCTACCGCGACCTGGGGCTGGCCGGCGAGGTGTTCACGCCGCAGGTGCTGGCCGCCCTGCCGCAGGGCGCCAAGATGGCCACCGGCCATGTGCGCTATGCCACCGCCGGGCAGTGCACGCGCTCGAACGCGCAGCCGATGATCCTGCACCACTGCAAGGGCGGCATGGCGCTGTGCCACAACGGCAACCTGACCAACGCCTACGCCCTGCGCCACAAGCTGGAGATGGACGGCTGCATCTTCCACGGCACCTCGGACAGCGAGGTCATCGCCTATATCCTGACGCGCAACCGCCTGCGCTGCAAGAGCATCGAGGACGCCGTGTGCAAGACGATGGAGGAGCTCGAGGGCGCCTTCAGCCTTGTCATCATGAGCGCCACCAAGCTCATCGCCGCGCGCGACCCGCACGGCTTCCGCCCGCTGTGCATCGGCGCGCTGCCGCAGGGCGCCGGGTATGTGTTCGCCTCGGAATCCTGCGCGCTGGACGCCGTGGGCGCAAAGCTCGTGCGCGACGTCGAGCCCGGCGAGGTGGTCGTCGTCAACCGGCAGGGGCTGCGCAGCATCCCGGCGCTGTGCGGGCAAAAGCCGCACACGCTGTGCGTGTTCGAGTACATCTACTTCGCGCGGCCCGACAGCGTCATCGAGGGCGCCTGCGTGCACGAGGCGCGCAAGCAGGCCGGGCGGTTTCTGGCGCAGAGCCACCCGGTGGAGGCGGACGTCGTGATCGGCGCGCCGGATTCCGGGCTGGACGCCGCGCTCGGCTACGCGCAGGAGAGCGGCATCCCCTACGGCGTCGGCTTTATCAAAAACAAATACATCGGCCGCACGTTCATCCAGAACAACCAGGCCCTGCGCGAGAGCACGGTGCGCATCAAGCTGAACGCCGTGCCCGCCACCGTGGCCGGCAAGCGCGTGGTGCTGGTCGACGATTCCATCGTGCGCGGCACCACCAGCGCGCGCACCATCCGCCTGCTGCGCGAGGCCGGCGCCGCCGAGGTGCATTACCGCATCTCGGCCCCGCCGTTCGCGCATCCGTGCTATTTCGGCACCGATATCCCGGACGAAAAGCAGCTCGTCGCCACCGGGCACACGGTCGAGGAGATCAACGCCATCGTCGGCTCCGACAGCTTGGGCTTCTTGAGCATCGAGCAGGTGCAAAAGCTGGCGCCACAGAGCAAATGCGGGTACTGCGTCGGCTGCTTTACCGGCGAGTACCCGGTGGCGCCGCCGGAAAAGACGATGGAGGAATTCTTCACAAAGCCCTTGAGCGAGGCCGGTATCGGCAAAGAGCTGTGACCCCCGGGGAGGACAAACGATATGCAAAACAGTCATTCCGCATCCTACGCCGCCGCCGGCGTGGACATCGTGGCCGGGTATGAATCGGTCGAGATGATGAAACGGCACGTCGCACGCACCCTCAACGACCGGTGCATCGGCGGCCTCGGCGGCTTCGGCGGCCTGTTCGCGCCCGATCTTTCGGGCATGCGGGAGCCGGTGCTCATCTCCGGCACCGACGGCGTGGGCACCAAGCTGCGCATCGCGCAGTATCTTGACAGGCACGATACCGTGGGCATCGACTGCGTGGCCATGTGCGTCAACGATATCATCTGCGCCGGGGCAAAGCCGCTGTTCTTCCTTGATTACATCGCCTGCGGCAAAAACGTGCCCGCGCGCATCGCGGCCATCGTGGCCGGCGTGGCCGAGGGCTGCGTGCAGGCGGGCTGCGCGCTCATCGGCGGCGAGACCGCCGAGCACCCCGGCGTGATGGAGCCGGACGATTACGACCTCGCCGGCTTTACCGTCGGCGCCGTGGACAAGTCCAAGATCCTTGACAACGGCACGATGGCGCCCGGCGATGTGCTGCTGGCGCTGCCCAGCTCCGGCGTACATTCCAACGGCTTCTCGCTCGTGCGCAAGGTGTTTGATCTGGATGCCCACCCGGAGGCCCTCGACGTGTATCACGACGAGCTCGGCGCCACGCTGGGCGAGGCGCTGCTGCGCCCCACCTGCATCTATGTGAAGCCGGTGCTGGCGCTGCTGGACGCGGTGCCGGTCAAGGGCATCAGCCACATCACCGGCGGCGGCTTTTTTGAGAACATCCCCCGCAGCCTCAAGGCCGGCTGCGCGGCGCGCATCCAAAAGGCCGATGTGCGCACGCCCCCTGTGTTTTCTCTGATTGCCAGGGCCGGCGCCATCCCCGAGCGCGACATGTTCAACACGTTCAACATGGGCGTGGGCATGGTGCTGACGGTGGCCGAGGCGGACGCCGCGCGCGCCGCGGACATCCTCAAAGCGAACGGGCAGGACGCGTATGTGCTGGGCCGCATCGTCGAGGGCGAAGGGGTGGAGCTTGTATGAAAAACGTGGCTGTGCTCGTCTCGGGCGGCGGCACCAATCTACAGGCCATTTTGGAAAGTGAGCGCCGCGGCGAAAACCCGCACGGCAGGGTCACGCTGGTCGTGGCCAGCAAGCCGGGCGTCTATGCGCTGGAGCGCGCCGCCGCGTTCGGTGTAGAGACCGCGGTGGTCGAGCGAAAGGCCCACCCCACGCAGGCGGCCTTTGACGCCGCGCTCCTGGAGGTGCTGCGCGCCCACGCCATCGACGTCGTCGTGCTGGCCGGCTTTTTGACGGTGCTGGGCCCCGATTTTACCGCCGCCTACCCAAACGCCATTTTGAACGTGCACCCGAGCCTGATCCCGAGCTTTTGCGGCAAGGGGTATTACGGGCTCAAGGTGCACGAGGAGGCGCTCAGGCGCGGCGTCAAGGTGACGGGCGCGACGGTGCATTTCGTCACCGAGGAATGTGACGGCGGGCCCATCCTTTTGCAAAAGGCCGTGGACGTTTTGCCCGGCGACACGCCCGAAACGCTGCAAAAGCGCGTGATGGAGCAGGCCGAGTGGAAGCTGCTGCCAAAGGCCCTCGCCATGGTGTGCGCCGGCGAGGCTTGAATCGTTTGACCGGGAGGGAACTGTGATGAAAAAGAACCTGTACAAATACCTGGCCGCCAACGCCTATCCGGGGCGCGGCATCTGCCTGGGGCTTTCGCCCGACGGCAGGACGGCCATGGTCGGCTACTGGATCATGGGCCGCAGCCAGAACAGCCGCAACCGCGTGTTCGAGCCGGTGCCGGAGCGCGCCGGCATCCGCACCGTGGCCGCCGACCCCGCCAAGCTGGAGGATCCGCACCTCATCATCTACAACCCCGTTCTGACGCTGCGGGACACCACCATCGTGACCAACGGCGACCAGACCGACACCATCTACGGCTATATCGAGAACCATCTGTTCCCCGGGTACGGGTTCGAGGCGGCGCTCGCCACCCGCTGCTTTGAGGACGACGCGCCCAACTACACCCCGCGCATCTCGGGCGTTGTGGATATGCGCTTCGGCGGCTACAAGCTGAACATCATCAAATCCGCCGACGGCGACCCCGCCTGCGCGCTGCACCAGACCTTTGACTATCCGCAGCCGCTTGCCGGCATGGGGCACCTGCTCACGACCTACCGGCACGACGGCGCCCCCATCCCGAGCTTTGCGGGCGAGCCCATCGCCGTCGCCATCGATACCGGCGATGCCCACGCCTTTGCCGACAGGCTCTGGGCCGCGCTCAACGAGCAAAACAAGGTCAGCCTGTTCGTGCGCGCCATCACCCTGGGCAGCGCGAACTATGAGGACGTACTCATCAACAAATACGAAAAAGTCTGACGGGAGGAAACGCGCCATGCAGGAATTCCAGTTAAAATACGGCACCAACCCCAACCAGAAGCCCGCGCGCATCTATATGGCGGACGGCAGCGCGCTGCCGATCGAGATCTTGAACGGCAAGCCGGGGTACATCAACTTCCTCGACGCGTTCAACAGCTGGCAGCTCGTGCGCGACCTGAAAAAGGCGCTGGGCATGCCGGCGGCGGCGAGCTTCAAGCACGTCTCCCCCGCCGGCGCGGCCGTCGGCCTGCCGCTGGACGGGACGCTGCGCCGCATGTATCACATCGCGCCCGAGGCGGAGCTCTCCCCCCTGGCCTGCGCCTACGCGCGCGCCCGCGGGGCCGACAGGATGTCGAGCTTCGGGGACTGGATCGCGCTTTCGGATGTGTGTGACGTGCCCACCGCCAGGCTCATCCAGCACGAGGTCTCGGACGGCATCATCGCGCCCGGGTACGAGCCGGAGGCGCTCGCCATCCTTTCGTCCAAGAAAAAGGGCAGCTACAACGTCGTCGCCATCGACCCGGGCTTTGCCCCCGCCCCGCTCGAGACGCGCACGGTGTTCGGCGTGACGTTCGAGCAGGGCCGGCAGGATCTTGACATCAGCGCCGAGACGATGCTCGAAAACATCGTCACCCGCGCGAAGGCCCTGACCGACGAACAGAAGCGTGACCTGGTGATGAGCCTGATCGTGCTCAAATACACGCAGTCCAACAGCGTGTGCTATGTGCAGGGCGGGCAGACCATCGGCGTGGGCGCCGGGCAGCAGAGCCGCATCCACTGCACACGCCTGGCCGGCCAAAAGGCCGACAACTGGCAGCTGCGGCACATGCCGAAGGTGCTTGACCTGCCGTTCCGGGACGATGTGTCCAAGCCCAACCGCGACAACGCCATCGACGTGTACATCGGCGATACGCCACAAGACGTGATCGGTGACGACGTCTGGGCCGAGACCTTTACCAAGCAGCCCGCGCCGCTGACGGCGGAGGAAAAGAGAGCGTGGCTCGGCAAAGTGACGGGCGTGGCGCTGGGCAGCGACGCGTTCTTCCCCTTTGGGGACAACATCGAGCGCGCGCGCCGCAGCGGCGTGACGGCCATCGTACAGCCGGGCGGCTCCATCCGCGACGGACAGGTCATCGAGACCTGCGATAAATACAACATCGTGATGGCATTTTGTGGCATTCGTTTATTCCACCACTAAAGGCCCGCGGCAGGGGGCCGAGCCCCCCCGCCATGCAATGTAAAAAGTAAGGAGCCAAGCAGCATGAAGATCCTTGTTGTTGGCGGCGGCGGGCGTGAGCACGCCATCATCCGCGCGCTGAAAAAAAGCCCTGCCTGTTCGGAGATCTGGTGCGCGCCGGGCAACGGCGGCATC
Organism: uncultured Gemmiger sp.; assembly: GCA_947628865.1. Lineage (GTDB taxonomy): Bacteria > Bacillota > Clostridia > Oscillospirales > Ruminococcaceae > Gemmiger. The sequence continues at coordinate 3,547 of CANRBN010000038.1, read as the reverse complement.
GGGTACGACGCCCACTGCCAGCCCATCGCCGCCACCGACGTGCCCGCGATGGTCGCCTTTGCGAAAGAGCAGGCGTTCGACTATGTCGTCGTCGCGCAGGACGATCCGCTGGCCCTTGGCATGGTGGACGAGCTGGCAAAGGCCGGCATCCCCGCCTTTGGGCCGGACAAGGCCGCCGCGCGCATCGAGGCCAGCAAGGTGTTCGCCAAAAACCTGATGAAGAAGTACGGCATCCCGACCGCACGGTATGAGACCTTCGACGACGCCGATGCCGCGCTTGCCTACATCAAGGCGCAGGGCAAGTACCCCGCCGTGATCAAGGCGGACGGGCTGGCGCTGGGCAAGGGCGTGCTCATCTGCCAGAATGAGGCCGAGGCCGCCGACGCGCTCAAGGAGATCATGCTGGACAAAAAGTTCGGCGCCTCCGGCAGCCGCGTGGTCGTGGAGGAGTTTTTGACGGGGCCGGAGGTCAGCGTGCTGGCGTTCTGCGACGGCACGACCGTCAAGCCGATGGTCTCGAGCATGGATCACAAGCGCGCGCTGGACGGCGACGCGGGCCTCAACACCGGCGGCATGGGCACCGTGGCGCCGAACCCCTGCTACACCCCCGCGGTCGCCGAGCGCTGCATGACCGAGATCTTCCTGCCCACGGTGGCCGCCATGCGCGCCGAGGGCTGCCCGTTTAAAGGGTGCCTCTACTTTGGGCTGATGCTCACCCCGGACGGGCCCCGGGTCATCGAGTACAACTGCCGCTTCGGCGACCCCGAGACCCAGGTCGTGCTGCCGCTGCTCGAGAGCGACCTGCTGACCGTCATGCAGGCCACCACCAACGGCACGCTGGACAAGACCGAGGTCAAGTTCCGCGACGGCGCCGCCGCCTGCGTGATCCTGGCATCCGGCGGCTACCCGCTCGCCTACGAGAAGGGCAAGCCCATCACCGGCCTTGCCGGCGGCCAGCTGCCCGGCGCCGCCGATGTGACCGTCTACCATGCCGGCACCGCCGTGCGGGACGGGCAGCTCGTCACGAACGGCGGGCGCGTGCTGGGCGTGACGGCCACGGCCCCCACGCTGCCCGAGGCGCTGCGCAAGGCGTACGCCGCGGCGGACGGCATCCATTTTGACAAGCTGCACCGCCGCAGCGATATCGGCGCGCGGGCGCTCTCCATTTTGAACAAGTGAGGGAAGTTCGGATGGTTTACCGTATCTATGTCGAAAAAAAGCCCGGCTTTGACGGCGAGGCGCAGGCCCTGCGCAGGGAGCTCGCGGAGCTTTTGGGCATCGCGGGGCTCAAGGGCCTGCGGCTGCTCAACCGCTACGATGTCGAGGGCATCGACCGCGCGCTTTTTGACCGCGCCGTGCCGCTGGTCTTCAGCGAGCCGCCGGTGGATGTGACCTATACCACCCTGCCGCAGGCGGGCACGGTGTTCGCCGTCGAATACCTGCCCGGCCAGTTCGACCAGCGGGCGGATTCGGCCAGCCAGTGCATCCAGCTGCTCTCGCAGGGCGAGCGCCCCGAGGTGCGCAGCGCCAGGGTCTACCTGCTCGAGGGCGAACTGACCGAGGCCGACCTGGCCGCCATCAAAAAATACGTCATCAACCCGGTGGAGGCCCGCGAGGCGAGCCTTGCCGAGCGCGCGACGCTCAGGATGGACTTCCCCGCCCCGCCGATGGTGGAAACGCTCGACGGCTTTTTGGAGATGGACGATGCGGCGCTCGAGGCATTCCGCGAGGAAAAGGGCCTCGCCATGGATCACGCCGACATCGTGTTCTGCCAGGCGTATTTCCGCTCCGAGCGGCGCGACCCCACCATCACCGAGATACGCCTCATCGATACCTACTGGAGCGACCACTGCCGCCACACGACCTTTGGCACCATTTTGGATGATGTCGTCATCGACGACGCCGTCGTGCAGGCCGCGTTTGACCGCTACATGGCGCTGCGCTCGGAAACCGGGCGCGACCAAAAGCCCCGCACGCTCATGGACGCCGCCACCATCGGCGCCAGGGCGCTCAAAAAACGCGGCGTGATCAAAAACCTTGACGAGAGCGACGAGATCAACGCCTGCACCGTCAAGATCAAATGCGACGTCGACGGCGAGGAGCAGGACTGGCTGTTCCTCTTTAAAAACGAGACGCACAACCACCCCACCGAGATCGAGCCATTCGGCGGCGCGGCCACCTGCATCGGCGGCGCCATCCGCGACCCGCTGTCGGGCCGCAGCTATGTGTACCAGGCGATGCGCGTGACCGGCGCGGCCGACCCGCTGCAGCCGGTCGCCGAGACGATGCCCGGCAAGCTGCCGCAGCGCAAGCTCGTGACCACCGCCGCCGCCGGATATTCGAGCTACGGCAACCAGATCGGGCTTGCCACCGGGCAGGTGCATGAGCTGTACCATCCCGGCTACGCGGCCAAGCGGCTGGAGATCGGCGCCGTGGTGGGCGCCACCCCCGCCGACCATGTGCGGCGCGAGGAGCCGCAGCCCGGCGATGTAATCATCCTGCTGGGCGGGCGCACCGGGCGCGACGGCATCGGCGGCGCGACGGGCTCCAGCAAGGCGCACAAGCTCTCGAGCCTTGAGACCTGCGGCGCCGAGGTGCAAAAGGGCAACGCCCCCATCGAGCGCAAGCTCCAGCGCCTGTTCCGCCGCGCCGACGCCTGCCGGCTGATCAAGCGCTGCAACGATTTTGGCGCCGGGGGCGTCTCGGTCGCCATCGGCGAGCTGGCCGACGGCCTTGTCATCGACCTTGACAAGGTCACCAAAAAATACGAGGGCCTCGACGGCACCGAGCTGGCCATCAGCGAAAGCCAGGAGCGCATGGCGGTGGCCGTGGCGGCCGCCGATGCGGACGCGTTCATCCGCCTTGCCGGCGAGGAGAACCTTGAGGCCACCGTCGTCGCCACCGTGACACAGGAAAAGCGCATGCGCCAGCTCTGGCGCGGCGTGGCCGTGGCCGACCTCAGCCGCGAATTCCTCAATTCCAACGGCGCCGAGCGCCATGCCGACGTGCACATCCAAAAAGGCTCGGTCTGGCAGCCGCAGTGGGCCGGCGCGACCCTCGCCGAGCGGATGCGCAGCCTTGTGACCGATTTGAATGTTTGCAGCCAGAAGGGCCTTGGCGAGCGGTTCGATTCCACCATCGGCGCCGCCACCGTGCTGATGCCCTACGGCGGCAAATACCAGCTGACGCCGGCCATGGCGATGGCCGCCAAGCTGCCGGTGGACGGCGAGACCACCACCTGCTCCGGCATGGCGTGGGGGTACGACCCCCGCACGACGGAGGCCGACCCCTACCGCGGGGCGTACCTCGCGGTCGTTGAGAGCGTGACGAAGCTCGTCTGCGCCGGCTTTGACGACGAGGCCGCCTACCTGACCTTCCAGGAATATTTTGCGCATATGGGCGCGGAGCCCACGCGCTGGGGCCAGCCGCTGGCGGCTCTGCTGGGGGCGCTGGACGCCCAGATGGAGCTTGGCATCGCGGCCATCGGCGGCAAGGACAGCATGTCCGGCAGCTTTGAGGGGCTGGACGTGCCGCCGACGCTGGTCAG